>JAPLRA010000459.1:0-8870 GCA_026399445.1 Sulfuritalea sp. | reverse complement strand
GGCTTTTCAGCTCGACGCACAGCTTGTCGGCGATGTAATCGAGCGTCAGCACGGCAAAATCCGGCTGCCCGGTCTTGGGGCACAGGCAGGTGAATTCCGGGATTTCCATGTGGATCTGGTAATCCCGGTGCGGCGCGGGGTTGGCGAAGGTCTCCAGCGCCTTGGCGCGGGTCTGGATGGCTGGTTTTGGCATGCTGGCTGGGTGCGGTAAGAGGGACGGGACCGATTATAATGGCACGGTTCTCGAGCTACACTTTCGTCATCATTTTTCCGGTTCATCCCTCGTGCGTCTAAACAAGCTGAAAATGTCGGGCTTCAAGTCGTTTGTCGAGCCCACCACCGTGCTTTTTCCCGGCCAGTTGGCGGGCGTGGTCGGTCCCAACGGCTGCGGCAAATCGAACATCATCGACGCCGTGCGCTGGGTGTTGGGCGAATCCAAGGCTTCCGAGCTGCGCGGCGAGTCGATTCAGGATGTGATCTTCAAGGGCTCGGGCAATCGCAAGGAAGTCAGTCGTGCCAGCGTCGAGCTGTATTTCGACAACGCCCAGGGCCGCGCTGCCGGCCAATGGAGCCAGTACGCCGAAATCACGGTCAAGCGGGTGCTCGACCGCGAAGGCAATTCAAGTTACTACATCAATAATCTGCACGTCCGCCGCCGCGACGTGATCGATCTGTTCCTCGGCACTGTTCCTCGAAGAAGCGGCCGGCGTCACCAAGTACAAGGAACGCCGCAAGGAAACCGAACACCGGCTGGAAGATGCGCGCGAAAACATCGCCCGCGTCGATGACATCCGCAACGAGCTGGAAACGCAGGTCAGCCACTTGCAGGGCCAGGCGACGGTCGCCCAGCAGTATCGCGATCTGCATGAACAGGTGTCGCGCAAGCAGACCCTGCTGTGGCTGAAGAAGCGCAATGACGCCAGGCACGACAGCGAACGGCTGAGCAGGCAGGTTGAAGAAGCCGTCAATCGCGTCGAGGGTGAAACCGCGCAATTGCGCGAAGTCGAGGCGCGCGTCGAACATGCGCGCGAGAGCCATTATTCGGCGTCCGATGCCCTGCACGCGGCGCAGTCCGAGATGTTCGCGGCCAACACCGAAGTCAGCCGCCTTGAATCCGAAATCGGCCATCTGCGTGATTCGCGCTCGCGGCTGGAGGCGCGCCTGAACCAGCTGGGTACCGAGGAAGCGCATTGGCGCACCCAGCATGGCCAGCTGACGGAGGACGAAGCCCGCTGGAAACTCTTGCTGGAGAATTCGCGCACCCGTTCCGCCACTGCGGCCGCGCGCCATCAGGAAGCCGCCGCGCGCCTGCCCGATGCCGAAGAGGCCGTGCAGGCTGCCGGCACCGACGTCACCGAAGCCCGCCGCGCCTTGAGCGAGGCCGAGCAGGCGCTGCGTCTGGCCGAGGCCGACAAGGGGCGTCGCAGCCGGCTGGAGCAGGATCGGCAGGCCCTGGGCGCGCCCGATCAGGCATTGCTGGCGGCGTCGAAGGAAAAGGAAACCGCGGCCGAAGCGGCACTCGGCGCGGCGCAGGAGCGTCTGGCGACACTGCAGGCTTCCGTGCCGGAAGCCGAGGCGCGGCTGCGCACGGCCCGTGAAGCATTGCAGGCCGCTCATCGCAGCCTGACCGAAACCCGTGCCCGCCGTGACGCACTGGCGCAACTGCAGGCGAAGGTGGCACAAAGCGGCGAGATCGGCGACTGGCTCAAGGCGCGCCATCTGGCCGACGCCAAGCCCCTGTGGCAGGCGATCCAGGTCGAGGCGGGTTGGGAAACTGCGGTCGAAGCCGTGTTGCGCGAGCGTTTCTCTGCACTCAGCGCCGACGCGGACACCGTGCGCGCGGCGCTTGCGGCACCGCCCCCGGCGATTCTGAGCCTGGCGTTCGCCCGTGCCTCCGCGGGCACAGCGCCCGCGGCCGCGAGCCTGCGCAGCAAGGTGCGCTGCGATGATCCGCGCTGGTCGGGCGTGCTCGACGAATGGCTGGCCGATGTCAGCGTTGCCGACGATCTTGCGGCTGAGTTGCCGATTGCATCGGGCCAGCGCGTCTCGCGTGCCGGCCATGTCCTGACACCCGCCGGCCTGACGCTCTATGTGCCGGATGCGAAAACCCACGGGGTCATCGAACGCCAGCGCGAGATCGACGAACTGGTCAGCTTGCTGGCGACGCGCACCGCGGCCGAAGAAGCAGCGCGTGAAGTCCAGCGCATGGCCGAGTTGCAGCTGACCGAGAGCCAGGGCCACCTCAGCGCAGCCCGGCGTTCGATGCAGGAATCGCAGCAAGGCTTTCATGCGGCGCAGGTGGAGGCGCTCAAGCTGGCCCAGGCGCAGGCGCGCTTCGAAGAACGCTCGGCGCAGATCGACCGCGACCTGGCTGAACTGCAACGTCAGGACGAGACCGAGCAGGCCCGTCGCCAGCGTGCCGAGGCCGAGGGGGAGCTGCAACGCGAACGGCTGGGCGAGGTGCGCGAGCGCCTCGAGCAGGCGCTGGAACTGCACCGGCTGAAGGATGCCGCCCTGCGCGAGGCGCGTGCGCTGGAAATTCAGCTCGGGCGCGAGGCGCAGGAAGCCGGCTTCTCCGAGCGCGAATGCCTGTCGAAGCTGGAAGACAACGCACGCGCCGCGTCGACCGCGACCAGCCAGTTGCACCGCATCGAGGCTGAAACCCAAGCCGCGCGCACCGAGGTCGCCGGCATCAGCGATACCGTGCTGCAGGAACAATTGCATGCCGCGCTGGATGCGAAGCAGGGCAAAGAGTCGGCGCTGGCGGAACGGCGAAATGTGCTCGAAACCGCGGCCAGCGAATTGCGCAGCCTCGACGAACAGCGCATGAAGCTGGAGCAGGGCGTCGTCCCGCTGCGCGACAAGATCAACGATCTGCGGCTCAAGGCGCAGGCCGCCCAGATGAACGAGGAGCAGTTCCGCGAGCGGCTGGCCGAAGTCCACGTGCTGAGCGAGGTTGACGAAGCGCCCTTCCTCGACGAACTCAACGCCGGCGGCGCCGACAGGCTCAAGGACAATGTCCTGCAAGGCGAGATCGTGCGACTCACGGCCGAGATCGACGCGCTCGGCCCGGTCAACCTCGCGGCGCTGGAAGAACTGGCAACCGCTTCCGAACGCAAGGGCTTCCTCGATGCGCAATCGGGCGATCTGAACGAAGCCATCGGCACGCTGGAAGACGCCATCCGTCGCATCGACCGCGAAACGCGCGAGCAGTTGCAGGAGACCTACAACGCCGTCAACATGCATTTCGGCACGCTGTTCCCGCAGCTTTTCGGTGGCGGCGAGGCGCGGCTGATCCTCACCGGTGACGAAATTCTCGATGCCGGCATCCAGATCATGGCGCAGCCGCCCGGCAAGAAGAACACCACCATTCACCTGCTCTCGGGCGGCGAGAAAGCCCTGACGGCGATCGCCCTCGTATTTGCGCTGTTCCAGCTCAACCCGGCGCCGTTCTGCCTGCTCGACGAAGTCGATGCGCCGCTCGACGACTCGAACACGGTGCGCTTCTGCGAGATGGTCAAGCGCATGTCGGTACATACCCAGTTCGTGTTCATCTCGCACAACAAGATCGCCATGGAAATGGCCCAGCAACTCATAGGCGTGACCATGCAGGAGCAAGGCGTCTCGCGCGTCGTGGAAGTCGATATCGAAGAGGCGCTGCGTTTCGCCGGCGAGCTGAACGCGGCGTAGCGGCCGTTGGCAAACGAGCCGTAACTAAAAGGTGGCTTGAATATGGCAATCAGCGAACTTCAAATCGCTTTGATCGGGGCGGGTGCGGTGGCTGTCGGCTTGGTCTGGGGCTACAACGTCTGGCAGGATCGCAAGCACCGCAATGCCGCCGAGAGGATATTCAAGGGCGGGCAAGGCGATGCACTGCTGGGCGGGCGGTCCGTTGTGATGCCGGTCGGTTTGGCCGCAGACGAACCGGTCCGGCGCGAGCCCGGAGAGCGCCACGAGCCCCGCTTCACCGAGGCAGTGAGTGAAGCCGAGGAAGCGCTCGACCGCGCAGCGGTCACTGGCGACGTTGTCGCTGAGCCTGCGCCGGCCGCGCCGGAACCTGAGCCGGAACCCGAGTCGCAGCCCTTGTTGCCCACCGAGTGTGCAGATAGCGTGGTGGATTGCCTGCTGCATTTGACGGCTGCCGCCGCGGTGCCGGCGCCTGCGGTCTGGGCCATGCAGAACGCCTGGGCCGGGGCATTGAGCAAGCCGTTGCATTGGCTGGTGAAGAACGAGGCCGATGGCGTGTGGCGACAGATCGACGCCCACGACAGCGGGCGCTACCGGGAGTGGGTGGCGGCATTGCAACTGGCCGATCGTCGCGGACCGGTCTCGGACGGCGAACTGGCGCAGTTTTTTGAAGGCGTCCAGCAGGTGGCGCGACAGGCCGCCGCGGAGTTGGAAGTACCTTCTCGCAGCGCAACCGTATTGCGCGCCGATCGGCTCGATCAATTCTGTGCCGGAGTAGACATCCAGTTCGTACTGCATGTCGTCGAAGCCCTCGGCGGTGTTTTCCAGGGCACCAAGCTGCGCGGCGTCGCCGAGGCAGCGGGTCTGGCGCTGGAGTCCGACGGCGTGTTCCGCGCACGAGACGACGCCGGCGGCGAGTTGTTCACCGTGGCCAATCTCGGCACCGAGCGTCTCGATGCCGAATCGATCACGTCGCTGGCAACCCACGGCCTGACCTTGAGCCTCGACGTGCCGCGCGTGACGGATGGCGTAGCAGCCTTCGACCGCATGCTGGCCACGGCGCGGCAGCTGGCGGCCACGCTGGGTGGCGAACTGGTGGATGCGCAGCGCGTACCCTTGTCCGTGGCCATGATCGATGCGATTCGGGCGAGGACGGCTGAACTGCATCAGACCATGCGCGACGGCGGCATCGCGCCGGGTGGCATACGGGCGCTGCGGCTGTTTTCTTGAGCGTCAATCGAGATTGTTGGCGATGCTGAATGCGTCTATTGAGCGCTTCGTAGAAGCTGCGAAAGACGGGGAGATGCTTACAGTGGTGTATTCCGGAGGGCATGATCCGGGATCAAAGAGGCGAATTCTTCCAATTCGAGTAGCCGGGCATCTCCTTTACGCGCGAGATCACTCCTCGCTTGCGGTTAAGACATATCGGCTTGATGGCCTATCGATTGTAGGCGATGACTTTAGTGCTCCTTGGATTGATGAGACTTTTCAAGGGCGTCAGCCGGTATCCATCATTGATGACCCTAATGTCTATTTTGGATCATGGGAATATGTAATTCATAAGGCCCTGTGGCCTGCGTTAGGGGTAACGCTTCGAGAATACGTAGATAAAGTAAATGGAAAAGTTCTACGTGCGGAAGCGAAAAGACATGGCCATCGGTACGTTGCCCCAAAGTATCTTGCCTACGCGTTATCTAAGCATCCTATATTGGATTTTCAGGAGGGCGATCTTTTCTTCTCGGCACGAAATCCATTACTGGCGTTACAGGTAGTTGCCCGAAGAAAGTTGCTTGAAGTGCATCAGATTGTGATTCACGAAGGGGCTGGAGAGAAAGTGAAAAGCTCTCTCCGTCTCGCGTTTCAACTGATCGATGATGAGTTCTCTGAATGGCTTCAAACGGGAGTTGTTCCTGCACACGCTCAAATTGATGCCGCAAAGAGCTACAGCGAAGTACTGAGGTTCAGTATAGCTTCGCCTCCGACAAGCATTGAGTCTGCGAGTTGTCCGCTTTGAGCGATAGTGCCGGTTCGGATGATCTGTTCACACCATCTGATGCTGTTGTTGCGCGGGCAGCTAGGTTACGGGCCGAAATTCAGCGCCATGATCATGCCTATTACGAGGAAAATTCCTCGCTCATTTCGGATGCCGAATACGACGGCTTGTTCCGCGAACTGAAATCTATTGAAGATCAATTTCCCGAACTGACAACGCCAGACTCTCCAACACGCCGTGTTGGTGGTGCACCGGTTCAAGAGTTTTCACCTGTGCGTCACGTCGTACCAATGCTGTCTATCAGAACTGAGACAGATACCGACGATAGCGCCGCTTTTGCTTTTGACAAACGAGTACGTGGTTTTCTTAGTTCCGGGAACGATCTACCTGTTGAGTACGTTGCGGAACTGAAGTTCGATGGTCTCGCGATTAATCTGCGCTATGAACATGGTGTACTGGTTCAAGCGACTACCCGGGGTGATGGCGAGACCGGCGAGGATGTAACGCTGAACATCCGTACCATACATTGCATACCACTCCGCCTCGTTGGTGACGCACCTCCAGTGTTGGAGGTGCGAGGTGAGGTCTATATGAGTCGGCCAGATTTTGAGCGCTACAACGAGAAACAGCGCACGCTGGGTAAACCGACGCTGGTAAATCCGCGGAACGGTGCCGCCGGTAGCATTCGCCAACTAGATTCGGCGATGGCGGCCGAGCGGCCCTTGTCGTTCTATGCCTATGGTCTTGGCGAAACGCGAGGCTGGAATACACCTAAAAGTCAGAGCGATGTTTTGGATGCTTTGGCAGCTTTTGGCATTCCGGTCTGCGAGCATCGGGCGGTAGTATGGGGAGCTCCTGGCTTGGCTGCTTTTCATTCGCATATCCGTGATGCTAGGGATAGGCTGCAGTTTGATATTGATGGTGTTGTTTATAAAGTTAATTCTCTAGATCTGCAGCAGCATCTTGGTTTTGTCTCAAGAGAACCTCGCTGGGCGATAGCTCACAAATTTCCTGCACAGGAAATGCTGACTGTAGTTGAGGCAATTGAAGTCCAGGTGGGTCGCACGGGAGCTATCACGCCTGTTGCTCGGCTTGTGCCCGTCTTTGTTGGTGGAGTTACTGTAACCAACGTAACTCTGCACAATGAGACGGAAGTTCAGCGTAAAGATGTTCGTGTTGGCGACACAGTGATCGTCCGTCGAGCTGGTGACGTTATCCCTGAGGTTGTTGGAGTGGTTCTTGAACGTCGCTGTGAAGTCAGCGTTAAGTTCTCGATGCTCACTGATTGCCCAATTTGCAACTCGGCAATTGAACGACCAGAAGAGGAAGCTATTGCGCGGTGTACAGGAGGACTGTTTTGCCCGGCGCAACGCAAGGAAGCTCTTTTACATTTTGCCGGGCGGCGCGCGATGGACATCGAGGGCCTCGGCGACAAGCTGGTGGAGCAACTGGTCGACAATGCCATCGTCAAGACGCCGGCCGACCTCTACAAGCTGGGCCTGTTGGCCATGGCCAATCTGGAGCGCATGGCCGAAAAATCCGCGGCAAATATCCTTGCGGCCATCGAAAAGAGCAAGACAACGACTTTGGCGCGCTTCATTTTCGCGCTCGGCATCCGCAACGTCGGGGAGGCGACGGCGAAAGACCTGGCGCGCCATTTCGGCAACCTCGATGCCTTGATGGCGTCCGATATCGATCGCCTGCAGCAGGTGCCCGACGTCGGTCCGGTGGTGGCGGCGTCCATCGCGCGCTTCTTCGCCGAGCCGCACAACATCGAAGTGATCGAGCAGCTGCGCGCCGGCGGAGTAAGCTGGCCCGTGGGCGTGCCGTCGGTGGTGGCGAGCTCGCCGATCGCCGGCAAGACCTTTGTGCTTACCGGTGCGCTGCCGACGCTGACGCGCGATGAGGCGAAAGACATGATCGAGGCGCTGGGCGGCAAGGTCGCCGGCTCGGTGTCGAAGAAGACCGATTACGTGGTGGCCGGCGCCGAAGCCGGTTCCAAGCTCGACAAGGCGCAGGCTTTGGGCGTTACCATTCTGGACGAGACGCAATTCAGGGAGTTGGTAGAAAGATGAAAAAAGTTACCAAGGCGGTCTTCCCCGTCGCCGGCATGGGCACCCGCTTCCTGCCAGCGACCAAGGCCAGTCCCAAGGAAATGATGCCTATCGTGGACAAGCCGCTGATCCAGTACGCGGTGGAGCTCGAGCATCGCGGCAAGACCGAGCTGCTGGAATTCGTGCGCAACATGATTCCGAAGAACATCAACTGCATCTACATTCGCCAGCCCGAGGCCCTGGGCCTCGGCCATGCGGTGTTGTGCGCCTATCCGGCGGTGGGAGACGAACCCTTCGCGGTGTTGCTGGCCGACGACCTGCTCGATGGCGAGCCACCCGTGATGAAGCAAATGGTGGATGTGTACAACCGCCACGGCCGTTCGGTGATCGGCGTGCAACAGGTGCCGCGCGAAGAGACCAAGAGCTATGGCATTGTCGAAAGCCATCCGATGACCGATATGCTCGACCAGATCCAGCGCATTGTCGAAAAGCCCAAACCGGAAGAGGCGCCATCGACGCTCGCCGTGGTAGGCCGCTACATCCTGACGCCGCGCATCTTTCATCACCTGGCGCACATCGGCAAGGGCTCCGGCGGCGAGATCCAGCTCACCGACGGCATTGCCGCGCTACTGGCCGAAGAGCAGGTACTGGCCTATCGTTACAAAGGCACGCGCTACGATTGCGGCTCGAAGCTGGGGTACCTCGAGGCGACGGTGGCCTTCGGTTTGCGTCATCCGGAAGTCGGCAAGGATTTTGCCGCCATGCTGAAGAGGATGAAATGAGCCCGCAGGAAGCGAAGCAGATTTTGGCCAACGCCGAATTGCTGGTTTCGGCCGAAGAGTCGGCGCTGGCGGTACGGCGCGTGGCGGGCGAAATCACGGCGCGCCTGGCCGATGCCAATCCGCTGGTGCTGGCCGTCATGGGCGGGGCCGTGGTATTCACCGGGCAGCTCCTGCCGCAGCTGATTTTCCCGCTGGATTTCGACTACCTGCATGTCTCGCGTTACGGCGACGTCACCACCGGCGGGCAACTGGCCTGGATCGTCGAGCCGCGCTCGGAGGTGGCGGGGCGTGTCGTGCTGGTGGTGGATGACATCCTCGACGAAGGGGTGACGCTTGCCGAGATCACCAAACGCC
>JAPLRA010000400.1 GCA_026399445.1 Sulfuritalea sp. | reverse complement strand
TAGCTTTCCGCCTGAACGACGCTTGACTTGTAGCGACCTTCCCACAGGCTGCCGGTGCGTCGGTACTGGCGATTGGCGTATTGGACGTATCTGCGGCCCAGCGATTGCATCAGACGCGCCGGCGCGCCCGGCGTGGCCGGGGTCAGCAGCAGGTGCACATGGTTGGTCATCAGCACATAGGCATGGATGGCGCAGCGGCAATCGCGAGCCGCTTCTTCGAGCCAGTGGAGATAGCACTGGTAGTCCTCGTCGGCGAAGAAGCAGGGCTCGCGATTGATGCCGCGCTGAACGATGTGCAGCGGGTGATCGGCAAGAAGAATGCGTGGGCGGCGTGGCATGTCAGGTTCTCAGAAAGTCAAATGACTCTGACCCCTATAGTTGTTACGAAAAGGTACGGGAACCCGGCGCGGCGCCGGACATCTACACCATGGATCATTCAACCGGGATGTACCTGCTGGACAGCGAGGGACGATTCCTCGTCAAGTTCGCCAGCACCGCGCCAGCGCCAGATGTTGCCGCGCGCATCGGTGCCCTGATGGATGCCGATCCCTCGCCGCCGCCCGTCCGACGCGGCAACGCGCCCTTGCGCTGAAGGCGCTCGAACGGCGCTACTTGAACTTGTAGTAGGTCTGGTTCAGCCAGGCCGCGACGAGGGCCTCGTCTTCGGGAAACCAGCCGGCATTGGTCTGCGAACTACAGGCTGCGACGCGTTGCCCCAGCGCTTTCGCCGTGTTGATCAGGCGCGGCTTGCGCGTGTACATGCCCGAGCCATCGCCGCCCAGCAGTTTCACGTGACAAGCCACGCACTGCTTGTCGTGCAGCGGCTTGCCCAGTTTCGGGTCGGCCGCGGCCTGCGCGGCAATCGGCAGCAACAGGCACAGTATCGGCAGCAGTATTCTCATGGCATTGCTCCCATGGTCGTAACGGGCTTCGCCTACTGGAGGTAGGTGATTTCCATTTTCGAATCGAGCCCGGTCACCATGTCGAGAATCTCGTCGGTGAACTTGTCGTCTTCGTCGCTCCAGGTCGCGTCCGGCGCTGTCGACGCCGTGACCAGCGGCGCGATGTCGAAATCGACAAAGCGGTCGCCCACCTTGAGTACGTGAATGCCAGAGGAATGCTCGACCAATTCCCAATCGTCGGGGATTTCAAGCTCGACGTGCAGCTCAAGTGACAACTTCTTCATATCGTTCTCCGCCTTCGGGTGTCCAGACGCGCATCCTAATGCATCCGGCCGCGACGAGGTAGGATGGCGCACCGCAAAACCTTTATCCCCGCCATGACCCGCCCTCTGCTGCTGCTGGACAACGACGCCGTGCGCCGGCATCTCTCGCTGGAGGCATTGCTGCCCGCCATCGAAAAGGCCCTGATCGATCTCTCCGCCGGTCGCGTGGTCCAGCCGATGCGTACGGTGATGGAACTCCCCGCACCCGGCAGCCTGCTCTTCGTCAAGCCGGCGTTTACAGCCGGAGCGCTGGCCACCAAGCTGATCACCCAGATGCCGGACAACGCCGCGCGCGGGCTGCCGACCATGATCGCGACGCTGGTGCTGCTCGATCCGGAAACCGGCAGGCCGCTGGCCGTGATGGACGCCACCTGGCTAACCGAATTGCGCACCGCCGCGGTGTCTGCCGTGGCGACGCGCGCCCTGCGCGACCAGCAGCCCAAACGCCTGGCGATCCTCGGCTCCGGCGCGCTGGCCCGCAGCCATGCGCTGGCCCTGCGCGCGGTCGTGCCACTCCGAAATATCCGCATCTGGCCCCCGACCCGCGTCAATGCCGAACGCTGCGCGATCGACATCGACGGTACGGCCTGCGCCGACGCGGAAAGCGCCGTGCGCGATGCCGACATCGTGGTCACCGTCACCAATTCCAGCACGCCGGTACTCATGGGCCGCTGGCTCAAGCCGGGCGCGCTGGTCCATGCGGTGGGCGCGCCGCGCCCCGGATGGCGCGAACTGGACGACGAGGCGATGGCCAACTATGTGATCGCCGACCACCGCGCTGCCGCCGAAACCGAATCGGGCGACGTGATTCTGTCCGGCGCCAAGGTTCAGTGCGAAATCGGCGAAGTGCTGGCGGGCCAGGTGGCGGTTCCGCCGGATGTCACCGTCATCTTCAAGGCGCTCGGCCAGGCCGTTGAGGACGCCGTCGCCGCGCGGCTGGTGTATGAAGCCGTCACCGGCCTGAGTGGGTAGCGCGCTTAGTGCATCCGCCGTGACTGCTGCCAGGCGATGACCGCCTGATTGGCGTGGACGAACATCGGCTCGGAGATTTCGCGCGGCAGATTCTGGCGCAGGGCGGTGAACAGCGCCGCGTTGGATTCCCGCGCCAGTTCCGTGCTTGCCGCGGCCTCTGTCAGGCAGCGCAACTGGATGGTCGCCAGCGCGTCGGCCGCCAACCGCCAGCCCAGCGTCGGCATGCGGCTGGTCAGCGCCACCAGCATGCCGCCCAGCGCTGCAAGAATAGGGGCGGCCTCGTCACGCGCCTCGCAGGCGATCATGGCGTGCCACAGTGCCATGTGGATATTGCGCCGCAGTTCCATCTTGAAATCGACGGCATCGCCCTCGGCCTGTTCGATGGCGGCGAACTGTTGCTGAAAACGCGCATCCGCTGCGACGTCGAGACCATTGCGCAGAGCCCCGAGCAGGGCGCTGATGCCCGGAATCGCCGCCAGGCTGAACGCCTGGCACCACGCCAGCCCCCACTCGTCGATACCGCTCACCAGCAAGGCGAGACGCAAGGCGCGCGACTCTTCATCGCTGGCGGCTTGCGCCCAGTTGCGCGAAAGGCGCTCGATCTCCGCCACCGCGGCGTTCAGCGCGGCTGCGTCGCCTTCCAGCGTCAGACGAAAGATGCGGGTGAAGGCATCCTGCGCCATGCGCGCAGCCAAACGCTGCACCTCGGGCGTGGCAAGCTTCGCCAAGCCGTCAGCGGGGAGTGAAAAGACTTCAGTGCTGCCTTGGTCCATATCGCTAGGATACCGTCCACGCCGCCGGCGGGACATAATGAAATCCAACCAATCAAAAGCATCATTATGCAGATTTGGGTCGATGCCGACGCCTGCCCCGGCGTGATCAAGGAAATTCTCTACCGCGCCGCCACGCGGCATTCGCTGCCGGTGATTCTGGTGGCCAACCAGTGGCTGCGCGTACCGCCCTCGCCTTACATTCGAGCGGTGCAGGTGCCGCAGGGCTTCGACGTGGCCGACAGCCACATCGTCGAACAGGCTGCGGCGGGCGATCTGGTGATCACCGCCGACATCCCGCTGGCGGCGCTGGTGATCGAAAAGCGGGCCTTCGCCCTCAACCCGCGCGGCGAGTTGTACAGCGCGGAGAACATCCGCCAGTTGCTCGACATGCGCAACTTCATGGACACCCTGCGCAGTAGCGGCATCGACACCGGCGGACCGC
>JAPLRA010000434.1:2309-3012 GCA_026399445.1 Sulfuritalea sp. | reverse complement strand
CGCCGCCGTGCGCGGGGCCCCACAGACAGGCAATGCCCGCCGACATGCAGGCGAACGGGTTGGCGCCGGAAGAGCCGGCGAGCCTCACGGTAGACGTCGAGGCATTCTGTTCGTGGTCGGCGTGCAACGTGAAGATGGTGTCGAGTGCATGGGTCAGCACCGCGTTCGGCTTGTATTCGTCGCAGGGCGTACCGAACATCATGTGCATGAAGTTGGCGGTGTAGTCGAGGTCGTTGCGCGGATACATGAAGGGCTGGCCGGTGTTGTACTTGTAGGCCATGGCCACGATGGTCGGCAGCTTTGCGACCAGGCGGATGAAGGAGACATTCCGTTCGGCAGGATCGGTGAAGTCGACCGCATCGTGGTAGAAGGCCGCCAGAGCGCCGACGACGCCGACCATCACCGCCATCGGATGCGCATCACGACGGAAACCCTGGTAGAACTTCACCAGTTGCTCATGCACCATAGTGTGGTTCTTGATGGTGCTCTCGAACTTGGTCTTCTCGACCGCGTTCGGCAGTTCGCCGTTCTTCAGCAGGTAGGCGACTTCGAGGAAGTTGCAATTTTCAGCCAGTTGCTCGATCGGATAGCCGCGATAGAGGAGTTCTCCCTTGTCACCATCGATGAAGGTGACCTTCGACTGGCAGCTTGCCGTCGAAAGAAAACCGGAGTCATAAGTAAACAATCCGGTCTTGGCGCCAAG
>JAPLRA010000434.1:0-2258 GCA_026399445.1 Sulfuritalea sp. | reverse complement strand
TCCGGTCTTGGCGCCAAGGGTACGGATGTCGATGACATCGTTGCCGTGAACGCCGACCATCACAGGAAACTCGACGGTCTTGCCATCAATGGTAAGGGTTGCTGTGCGATTCGTGCTCATGGTCTTTCCTCTCTTCGGGTCAGTTGCGGTGCTGCAGTTCTGCAAAATTGGCTATCGGCGAAACTTCCCGCAGCCGCTCAATCATTGCCGCCTGTTGCGGATCATCGGTGACCTCTCTGCCACTCACCAACGCCCATAAATCGTGGTCTTCCAGTTCCAGAATACTTTCCAGTGCCGCTTCGCCCTGCGCATCGAGAGTGTTTTCATAACGCTCCCAGAAGCGGTCGAACACCAGATCCAGCTCCAGCAAGGCGCGCCGGCAATGCCATTTCAGGCGATTGATGCGCGCCTTGCGATCCTCTTCCATCGTCAAACGGCCCGTCTGACCATCATTTCCTTGATTTTGCCAATCGCCTTGGTCGGGTTCAAGCCCTTCGGGCAAACATCGACGCAGTTCATGATGGTGTGGCAGCGGAACAGGCGATACGGGTCTTCCAGATCGTCGAGCCGTTCGCTGGTTGCCTGGTCGCGCGTATCGGCGATGAAGCGGTAGGCCGCGAGCAGGCCGGCCGGGCCGACGAACTTGTCCGGGTTCCACCAGAATGAAGGGCAGGACGTCGAGCAGCAGGCGCATAAAATGCATTCGTACAGACCGTTCAGTTCCTCGCGGTCCTCCGGCGACTGCAGGCGCTCGCGCTCGGGCGGCGGATCATTGTTGATCAGGTAGGGCTTGATCGAGTTGTACTGCTTGAAGAACTGCGTCATATCCACGATCAGGTCGCGAATCACCGGCAGACCCGGCAGCGGACGCAGCACGATCGGCTTGCCGGCGGGAAAGCTGTCCATCGCGGTGAGGCAGGCCAGCCCGTTCTTGCCGTTGATGTTCATCGCGTCGGAACCGCAGACGCCTTCGCGGCAGGAGCGGCGGAAAGAAATCGAATCGTCGTGCGCCTTCAGCTTGACCATGGCGTCGAGCAGTTTGCGGTCGGTCGAATCGATCTCGACCGAAATGTCCTGCATGTAGGGCTTGGCGTCCTGATCCGGATCGTAGCGATAGATCCTGAATTGGACGGTACGTGTGGCATTCGTCATCGTCTGTTCCTTGTCAGTAAGCACGCTTCTTCAGCTCGATGGTATCGACACTCATCGGCTTCATCTGCACTGCTTTGTAATCGAGGCGATTGCCTTCGCGATACCACAACGTGTGCTTCAGCCAGTTCTTATCGTCGCGACCATCCGGCGTCTCCGGCGTGTCGATTGCGTCATCGCGAACATGCGCGCCGCGTGACTCGGTACGGGCATTGGCCGATACGATGGTGGCCTTGGCAACTTCGATCAGGTTGTCGAGTTCGAGCGCCTCGATGCGCGCCGTGTTGAACACCTTCGACTTGTCCTTGATCTGAGTCTGGGCCACCTGCCCGGCAATCTCGCCGATACGCTCGACCCCTGCGGCAAGCATGTCCTTGCAGCCATCTTTCTGATGATTGAGGCGATCGAGCCGCGCCAGGGTCTTGTCGATGGCTTCCTGCGGCAAGGGCTTGTGCGCCTTGACGTTGGCGCGGAGCTCGTTCACCGCCGTTTCGCCAGCCGACTTGCCAAACACCAACAGGTCGAGCAGGGAATTGGTGCCCAGACGGTTGGCACCATGCACTGACGCGCAGGCACATTCTCCCGCCGCATAGAATCCCGGCACTGGCGTACTCTTGTTGCCGTCCTTCGGCACCACCACCTGTCCCAGATAATTGGTTGGGATACCGCCCATCTGGTAATGGCACGTCGGCACCACCGGCAGCGGTTCCTTGAGACAATCGACGCCGGCAAACTGAAGACCGATTTCATGAATGCCGGGCAGGCGTTTCATGATGGTCTCGGGCGGCAGATGCGTGATGTCGAGCAGCACGAAATCCTTGTTCGGCCCGCAGCCACGGCCTTCGTTGATCTCGGTGGTCATGGCGCGCGATACGACGTCGCGCGAGGCCAGATCCTTGGCATTCGGCGCATAGCGCTCCATGAAGCGCTCGCCCGCCGAATTGCGCAGGATGCCGCCTTCGCCGCGCACGCCTTCGGTGATCAATACCCCGGCACCGGCGACGCCGGTCGGATGAAATTGCCAGAACTCCATGTCCTCCAGTGGAATGCCGGCGCGGGCCGCCATGCCGACACCGTCGCCGGTGTTGATGAAGGCATTGGTCGAGGAG
>JAPLRA010000048.1:6000-8361 GCA_026399445.1 Sulfuritalea sp. | reverse complement strand
TGGCCGCCGATCATGAAGGGCACTCGCTCGGTCGACTCGAGCGGCGCATTGCGCATCAGGTCGACGCCGTTGGGATTGGCGCGTGTGCCTCGCCACATGCCGCCAGGATTGACGATGGGCATGAACACTAGCCGCACGGATTCGAGTTCGCGGTGCAGCACGCTGTCCCAGCGCAGCCGCGCCACCAGGCTACGCAAGTACACCAGGACAACCTCGGCGCCGATGCGTTCGAGGCCATGCACCCCGCCGAAGAAGCCGACGGCGGGCACGTCGAGACCCGGATTCCCCAAGCTGATGGCATAGACGGGAAAGCGCCTTTCGTCGCTCGTCACTTCGCAAACGACACGTGCGGACAGATGGGGGGCGCCCGCCGCGATGATGCCTTCCAGTTCGTTCAGTTCGGCCAGTTCGTGCGCGGACAAGGTATTCATTCGGAAACGAGTCAGAGCCAAGAATACCCCAGGCAGATGCCCCTCCATGTGACAAGCGCATTGCAACTTGCCCACGCAATTGTCGCAAACCTGCAACGGATTCTTAACCTAGCGTTGCTAGGCTGACCGCGTTCCCCATCCAAAGTGACAGGAGTCAGGCGATGAATCTGCCCAATCTGCAAAGTCTCATCGATCAACTGTTCGATGATCTGATAACCGTATGGCTGCTCGACGAACTGTGACCGGAGGGAGCCCGAATGCGCTCGATACTTAGCAAGAAGGTGGCCTATCAGGCACTGTCTCTCGGCGGCGCCCTGCTCTGGGGGATCGTGGAGTTGATCGCCCTGCAGCGAGCTCGCGCGGGATTCTCACGGCGTCCGCTCGACACTTCATCACGCTGACGCACTGCAACAAAATAGTGATCGACCTGTAACAATCAAGGCCCAGGATGGGCATCCGCACCCTCACTCATCAAGAAACTCCGGCCTGTCGCGAGCGACGAACATGAACGATCTGCATATCCCCGCCAGCATTGAAACACCGGAAATCAAGTTCGAGTTTTCCCGCCACTGCCTCGCCTTGAGCGGCGTGTCCTGTCCGGAGAACGCAACAGGTTTCTATGCGCCAATCCGTGCAAGCTTGCAAGGCTATCTGGAAAGGCTCGCTGCCGATGACCAGGTCGACGTCAACATCGGCCTGAGCTATTCCGACGGTTCCAGCGCCAGGGCGATTCGCGACCTGATTGGCATGCTCGAAAGGGCCGCCGCCAGTGGCCCGTCGATTTCGGTGTATTGGCTGCACACCGAAGACGACGAGATGGCCATGGAATTCGGCATCGACTTGATGGAGGAGCACAGGTCGCTGCAATTCAACATGGTCGCTGCCGAGACAGCCTGACATCAGCAATGCCGCGCCGGCAGCCCGATCGGCATTGGCCAAATTCCACGAGAGGCGAACACATCATGAACATGCTCCATCCAACCCACAACACCGCCACGCAGGTAAACCCGCACGGCAAATTGCTGAGGAGCCTGATGGATGATCGCCGCCTGCATTCCGTCTATCAACCCATCCTCGACGTCCGCAGCGGAAGCTATCTCGCGTGCGAAGCGCTGATTCGCGGCCCGGAAGGCTCCGAACTGCACACACCGGGCGCGTTGTTCGCAGCGGCAGCCGCAGCCGAATGCACGCACGAACTCGAATGGCTGGCGGCGGAAACTGCCATCATTCAGTTCGCCGAACAGCATTTCGCGCTGCGACTCTTCCTGAACATGAGCATCAGCTGTCTGCACGCCAGCCGCAAACGCCTGGCCGCGATTCGTCAGGATCTGCTTCGCCTCGGCGTACCGCCGTCGCGAATTGTCATCGAGCTGACCGAAAACGAGTCAGTGACGGACTTCTCCGATCTGCAGGAAACCCTGCAGGACTTCCGCCGGATAGGCATCCAGATCGCCATGGACGACATGGGCGAAGGCTTTTCCAATCTGCGCATGTGGTCCGAGGTACGGCCCGAGTTCGTCAAGATCGACCGCCACTTTGTCACCGGCATCGACACCGATCCGCTCAAGCTGCACTTCGTGCGCGCCATGCACGAGATCGCCGATGCCTGCGGCAGCGCCCTGATTGCCGAGGGCGTGGAGACCGAGGAGCAACTGGCGGTGCTGCGCGATATCGGCATTCCGTATCTACAGGGCTTCGGCATCGCCCGGCCGCAACGCGTCATTGCCACCATGCCACACAGCGCCCACCCGGCCGTGGCGGCAACGGACAAAAGCATTCTGCTGTTGCCGTCGCGCCCCCACGCAGAACGGCGGGCACCGCGCATCGATCAGATCCTGCACGAGGTACGTCCGGTGTCTCCTGAAACCGACAACGACGCCGTCTACCGCATATTCGAGCATCAACCGGCGCTCAACGTCGTGCCGGTGGT
>JAPLRA010000048.1:0-5985 GCA_026399445.1 Sulfuritalea sp. | reverse complement strand
CCAGTCGGAATCATTACACGCAGTTCGCTGATCGACCGCTTTGCCCGCCCGTTTCGCCGCGAACTTTATGGCAAGCGCTCATGCACCATGGTCATGGACCCGCCGCTGCTGTTCGACGAGGCGAGGAGCGCGCAGGACGTTGCACAGATCATCGGCAGCCTGCGCAGCAGCGAAGTCTGCGATACCATTATCATCACCCGGCAGGGGCAGTATTGCGGCATCGGCTTCCTGCGCGAACTGATGGCGATCATCACCGACATGCAGATTCGCGCCGCCCGCTACGCCAACCCCCTGACGCAACTTCCGGGCAACGTCCCGATCAACGAACAGATGGATCGGCTGATCGAGGCGGAGCATGGTTTTGTCGCCGCCTACTGCGATCTCGACCATTTCAAACCCTACAACGATGCCTACGGCTACCGACGCGGCGACCAGATGATCCAGCAGGTCGGCGCACTCCTGACCGAAGCGACGGCCGATCACGAGGATTTCGTCGGACATGTCGGCGGCGACGATTTCATCGTCCTGATGCAAAGCCGCGATTGGGAAGCACGGTTGCAGCGCGTAATCGAGCAGTTCGACGCCTCGCTGCCGCACTATGTTACGACCGCGGAACACCTTGCGGCTGGTGGCTACAGCGGCGAAGACCGCCGCGGACAATCGGTGTTCCACGCGCTGCCGGCGCTGTCGATCGGCTGTGTGATAGTCCAGCCGGGAACCTTCGCCAGCCATCACGATGTGTCCGCCGCACTGAGCGAGGCGAAGAAGGAGGCCAAACGCATGCCGGGCAGCGTGGTGTTCATCGAGCGCCGCCAATACCGCAACAGTGCCGGCACGCCAGACGCCAGCCCGGACATCGGCGCCGACGCGCCAGCGTCAGCGCGGTGCGTTCCTGCGGAAACCTTGGTTGCAGCCCAGGCCTGTTACGCGTTGTGACCGGCGTTTTCTGTCATGCCCTTGTCACACACACGGACTAGTCTGCCGGCCTTACTCAGGCGAAGGGCACTATGGATCTGATACTGTGGCGTCATGCCGAGGCAAAGGAAGCCGCCGGCGCGGTCGCCGACGCCGATCGTGAACTCACGACGCGAGGACTCCACCACGCGCAGCAGGTGGCAGAGTGGCTGCGTGGCCAGCGGCTACCCAAGGTTACGGTGCTGTCGAGTCCCGCCAAACGGGCCTTGCAAACGGCGCAGACCCTGAGCCTGCCGGTTAAGGTAAAAACGCAGCTTGGCGTCGGCGCCAACATTGCCGACCTGCTCGGTGCCGCGGACTGGCCGGACCACTCCGGCGCAATCATCCTGGTCAGCCATCAGCCGGCGCTGGGGCGGCTGGCCTCGCTGCTGCTGGCCGGCACCGAAGCCGACTGGACCATCAAGAAGGCGGGAGTCTGGTGGTTCAGCAACCGGGTTCGCCATGATGAAACCCAGACCGTGTTGCGCGCGGTGCACAATCCCTGAATGGCTTGCCGCTTTGGCGGGGCAATCGCCAAGGCGATTACTCGCCGAAGGCCTGCCGCACCGCCCCGGCAATGGCCTCGGCCTGGCCGAACACCACGGCAGCCTCCCGGCCTTCCACCATCACCCTTAGCAGCGGCTCGGTGCCTGATGGGCGCAGCAATACGCGGCCGCTGCCGTCCAGAGTGACTTCGGCTGATTTCACTGCCGACTTGATGTCGACATCGGCCGTCCAGTCAAAACCGGCGGGCATCCGCACGTTGATCAGCTTTTGCGGATACAAGCTCAGATCGGCGCAGGCCTCGGCCAGGGTTTCATTCGTGGCGCGCAAGGCGGCCAATACCTGCAAAGCGGCGATGATGCCGTCGCCGGTGGTATGCCGGTCAAGGCAGATGATATGTCCGGAGTTTTCGCCGCCGAGTTGCCAGCCCCTCTCCTGCATCATTTCCAGCACATAGCGGTCGCCGACTTTGGCCCGACCGACGACGATGCCCAACCGACCCAACGCATGTTCGAAGCCGAGGTTGCTCATCAGCGTACCGGCCACGCCCGGCACCGGCTGGCTGCGCGCACGATGGCGGGCAATCACGTAGAGCAATTGATCGCCGTCGTAGAGTTCGCCCGCCGCATCAACCATCACCAGCCGGTCACCATCGCCATCGAGCGCAATGCCGCAGTCGGCACGCGCCTCAAGCACGGCACGGCGCAGCGCCTCGGGCGCGGTGGCGCCGACTTCGTGATTGATGTTGAGTCCATTCGGCGTGTCGCCAACGCCGACTATCTCGGCGCCGAGTTCATGGAATACATTGGGCGCGACGTGGTAGGCCGCACCGTGGGCGCTGTCCACCACGATCTTCATGCCGCGCAGGTCGAGATCGTTGGGGAAGGTGCTCTTGCAAAATTCGATGTAACGGCCCGCTGCGTCGTCCACGCGACGTGCCTTGCCGAGCTTGGCCGACTCCATGCAGGTCATCGGCTGATCGAGCCGCGCCTCGATGTCGAGTTCCACCGCATCGGGCAGCTTGGTACCCTGCGCCGAGAAGAACTTGATGCCGTTGTCGTCGAAGGGATTGTGCGAAGCGGAGATCACCACGCCGGCCTGCAGCCGCAGGGCACGGGTGAGGTAGGCAACAGCCGGCGTCGGCATCGGCCCGCAGAGCATCACGTCGACACCCGCCGCGGAAAACCCGGCTTCAAGCGCGGCTTCCAGCATGTAGCCGGAAATGCGCGTGTCCTTGCCGATCAGTACCGCGGGATGCTCGTTGGCCGGCAAGCCGTCACGCGCGAACAGTGCAGAGCCTGCTGCGTAGCCCAGGCGCATGACGAAGTCCGGTGTGATCGGTGACTGTCCGACGCGACCGCGGATGCCATCGGTTCCGAAATACTTGCGTGCCATTCAGTAGTCCTCCACTGCCTGCAAGATCGCCAGCGCATCGCGCGTCGCGGCCACGTCATGCACGCGCACGATGCGCGCGCCGCGCTCGACCGCCAGCACATGGGCTGCGACTCCGGCAAAAATCCGTTCAGGCGCCGCGCGACCGGTGAGCAGGCCGAGCATCGACTTGCGCGACAGCCCCACCAGCAGGGGCAGGCCCGGCACCACCAACTCGCCGAGGCGGCGCAGCAGTTCGATGTTGTGCTCCAGCGTCTTGCCAAAGCCGAAACCCGGGTCGACCGCAATCCGGTTCAGGGCGATGCCAACTGCCTCGGCCGCAGCGACACGTTCGCCGAGAAACTCGGCGACCTCGACCACGATGTCGTCATAGCGCGGATCGTCCTGCATGGTGGCGGGGTCGCCCTGCATGTGCATCAGGCAAACCCCTGCCTTGCTGGCCGCGACGAGTTCCAGCGCACCCGGCGCGCGCAGCGCATTGATGTCGTTGACCATATCGGCGCCGGCCGCCAGCGCGACGCGCATCACTTCCGGCTTGACGGTATCAATCGACAGCGCCGCACCGCAGTCGCGCAAGGCTTCGAGAACGGGCAACAGACGATCGACTTCCTGCTGCACCGGCACCGGCGCCGCCCCTGGTCGCGAGGACTCGGCGCCAAGGTCGAGGATATGCGCACCTTCGTCCCGCATCCGCAGGGCCTGGGCGATGGCAGCCTCCACATCGCCGTGCAGGCCGTCGCCGGAAAAGGAGTCGTCGGACAGGTTGACGATGCCCATGATCAATGGGCGTTCGGCATTGAGGACGAAGCGGCCGCAGTGGAAATTCTGTGTCATGAAAAAACGGAGGCCGCCGAATTGGTTCTGCTTCGGCGGCCCGTCTGAGCTGTGATAAGAATCAGGCCGGCGCCGGGGCGGTCGGCTCGGGGCCCGGCGTGCTGTCGGCCCTGGGCGCCGGCGGCGCGCTGGAAGGCTTGGGCGGACGCGGCGGCAAACCCGCCATGATGTCGTTGATCTGATCGGCGTCGATGGTCTCAAGCTCCAGCAGGGCGGCGGTCATGGCCTCGACCTTGTCGCGGTTGTCTTCCAGCAACCTGCGCGCGCGCGCGTACTGCTCGTCGAGCGTGCGGCGAATCTCGACGTCCACCTTCTGCATGGTGGATTCCGACATGTTCTTGTGCGTGGTGACGGAGCGGCCGAGAAATATTTCGCCCTCCTCTTCGCCATACACCATCGGTCCGAGACTGTCGGACATGCCCCACTGCGTCACCATGCGCCGGGCCAGATCGGTGGCGCGCTGAAAGTCGTTGGAGGCACCGGTGGTCATCTGCTGCATGAACAGTTCTTCGGCAATACGACCGCCGAACAGGACGCAAATGGTGCAAAGCAAGCGATCACGGTCCTGGCTGTAGCGTTCCTGATCGGGCAACTGCATGGTCAGGCCCAGCGCCCGGCCACGCGGTATGACGGTCACTTTATGCACCGGATCGGTCTTCGGCAACAGCTTGGCCACCACGGCGTGACCGGACTCGTGATACGCGGTGTTCCTGCGCTCTTCTTCCGGCATGACCATGGAGCGGCGCTCGGCGCCCATCATGATCTTGTCCTTGGCGCGCTCGAAGTCTTCCATGTCCACCAGGCGCTTGTTGCTGCGCGCAGCAAACAGCGCGGCCTCATTGACCAGATTGGCCAGGTCGGCGCCGGAGAAACCGGGGCAGCCACGGGCGAGAATCGATGCGTCGATGTCCGGCGCCACCGGCACCTTGCGCATGTGCCCCTTGAGGATCTGTTCGCGACCACGGATGTCGGGCAGCGGCACCACCACCTGGCGGTCGAAGCGGCCGGGGCGCAGCAGGGCCGGGTCGAGCACGTCGGGACGGTTGGTCGCGGCCACCACGATGACGCCGGCGGAACCTTCGAAACCGTCCATCTCGACCAGCATCTGGTTCAGAGTCTGCTCGCGTTCGTCGTTGCCGCCGCCGAGGCCGGCGCCGCGCTGGCGGCCCACGGCATCGAGCTCGTCGATGAAGATGATGCAGGGTGCGGCCTTCTTCGCCTGGTCGAACATGTCGCGCACGCGCGCAGCGCCGACACCGACGAACATCTCGACGAAATCGGAACCGGAAATCGAGAAGAACGGCACCTTGGCCTCGCCGGCAATCGCTTTTGCCAGCAGGGTCTTGCCGGTACCGGGCGAACCGACCAGCAGCACGCCACGGGGAATGCGGCCGCCGAGCTTCTGGAACTTCGACGGATCACGCAGGAAGTCGACCATTTCGTAAACTTCTTCCTTGGCCTCGTCGCAGCCGGCCACATCGGCGAAGGTGATGGTGTTGGATGATTCATCCATCATTCGCGCCCGACTCTTGCCGAAAGAGAACGCCCCGCCCTTGCCGCCGCCCTGCATCTGGCGCATGAAGAAGACCCAGACGCCGATCAGCAGCAGCATCGGGAACCACGAAACGAAAATACTGGTGAGGAAGGACTGCTCCTCTTCCGGCTTGGCGACCACCTTGACGTTGTTCTTCAGCAGGTCGGACACCATCCACAAGTCGGGCGGTGCGTAGGTCGTAATCCGCTTGCCGTCCGTCGTGGTGGCCTCCAGGGTGCGGCCCTGGATTACCACCTTGGTGACGCGGCCCTGCTTCACCTCTTCGAGGAACTGGGAGTACTCCAGCGATCCGAGCACGGCCTGGCGAGTATTGAACTGATTGAACACCGTCATCAGGACGATGCCGATCACCAACCAGATCGCCATATTTTTGAACATGTTATTCAAGGTGAAGCCTCTCTTTCCCTCGGTCGGGACTACATATCGGTTCATTCTAAGGCTGATTGCCATGCCCTGCAAACCGCATGGACCGTGCTTCAGGCCTTCTTGTTCCTCGCCAGCAGGTAAATCTCGGCACTGCGATTGCGTGAAGCGGCCGGCTTTCTCATCTGCAAGGTCTGAAACTGGTCCTGCAGCGCGCGGCGCAATTCCATGAATCCATCGCCCTGAAATACCTTGGTCAGCATGTCGCCGCCCGGCTTCAGGTGCAGCGAGCAGAACTCCAGCGTCAGCTCGGCCAGCACCATCACGCGCGCCTGATCGACCATACCGATCCCTGACATATTGGGGGCCATGTCCGACAATAC
>JAPLRA010000001.1 GCA_026399445.1 Sulfuritalea sp. | reverse complement strand
TCGTCGTTCGCCATCGTCTATTTCCGCTTCCCGCTGCGCAATTTCTTCTTCTGGATGATTTTCGTCACGCTGATGCTGCCGGTCGAGGTGCGCATCATCCCGACCTTCAAGGTGATGGCCGACCTCGGCCTGCTCAATACCTATGCCGGCCTGACGCTGCCACTCATTGCCTCGGCGACGGCGACCTTCCTCTTCCGCCAGTTTTTCATGACCATTCCGGACGAGCTGGCCGAAGCGGCTCGCATCGACGGCGCCGGGCCGATGCGCTTCTTCTGGGACGTGGTGGTGCCGCTGTCCAAGACCACCATGGCGGCACTCTTCGTCATCCAGTTCATCTACGGCTGGAACCAGTACCTGTGGCCGCTGCTCATCACCAGTGAGGAATCCATGTACACGGTGGTGATCGGCATCAAGCGCATGATCACCGGCGGCGATGCGGCCAACGAGTGGAACCTGATCATGGCGACCGCCATGCTGGCCATGCTGCCGCCGGCCCTGGTGGTGGTGCTGATGCAAAAGTGGTTCGTCAAGGGTCTCGTGGAAACCGAAAAGTGAGCAAACAATAATGGCCAGCGTATCGATCCGCAACGTCCACAAGTCCTTCGGCGCCGTCAGCGTGATCAAGGGCATCGACATGGACATCGGCGACGGCGAGTTCGTGGTGATGGTCGGGCCGTCGGGCTGCGGCAAGTCGACGCTGTTGCGCATGGTGGCGGGGTTGGAGACAATCACCTCCGGCGAGATCGCGATCGGCGAGCGCGTGGTGAACGACCTCGAACCCAAGGACCGCAACATCGCCATGGTGTTCCAGAACTACGCGCTCTATCCGCATATGTCGGTGCGCGAAAACATGGCCTACGGTCTCAAGATCCGCCGCATGACGCCCGCCGACATCGAGGCGCGCGTGAAGCGCGCGGCTGAGATCCTCGAACTTGGCCCCTACCTGGATCGAAAACCGCGCGAGCTTTCCGGCGGCCAGCGCCAGCGCGTCGCCATGGGCCGCGCCATCGTGCGCGAACCGGCGGTGTTCCTTTTCGACGAACCGCTGTCGAACCTCGACGCCAAGCTGCGGGTGCAGATGCGCGCCGAATTGCAGGCGCTGCACCGGCGACTGGCGACGACCAGCCTCTACGTCACCCACGACCAGGTCGAAGCGATGACCATGGCGCAGCGCATGATCGTGATGAACGCCGGCCGCGCCGAGCAGATCGGCGCCCCGCTCGACGTCTACGCCAAGCCGGCCACCACCTTCGTCGCCGGCTTCATCGGTTCGCCGCCGATGAACCTGATCCCGGCTCAGCGCAACGGGCAGGACATTCTGCTCGGCATTCGCCCGGAGCATCTCGACCCCTGCGCGCCGAGCGAGGCGATGCTGACGGTGGACGTCGATCTGCTGGAGCCGCTCGGCAGCGATACGCTGGTCTACGGTCGTCTCAGCGGGAATTCGTCCGACGTGCGCGTCGCGGTCCGCCTGCATCAATCCTTTGCCGCGCACACCGGAAAGCTGGCGCTGCGCTACGACCGCGTGCAGGAACACTATTTCGATGCGGCGAGCGGACTGCGCATCGAGCCTTGAGTTGCAGGTCCAAGCCCGATCTGTCTACCTAGCACAACGAAACAACTGCGAAACCGTTCGCCCTGAGCTTGTCGAAGGGCCCTTCGACAAGCTGAGGGCGAACGTTCAAGTAGGATGCAGCCGGCCCTAGCGGCCTGACAGAAACCGTTCTGCTTCCATCACCGCCTTGAAGGCGGTGGCGATGGCGATACCCGCGCCACTGCGGCCACGTATCCAGTCCTGGTGGGCAAGAATGACCCCGGCGGCAAACAGGCGGTCATGATGGCGACGGCCCTCGCGGGTCAATGGCCTGAAGGAATCATCGACTTCTATGCCGGCGCGATGGATGGGGTGGCCGCGCGGGTCGGTGTAGCGTTCGCGGTACCAGTCGGACCTGTCCGCCGGCTGGGTCACCGGCAGGTCGAGCAGATGCTCGCGGATGCCCGCGGGATGCGCATCGAGCCCACCACTTAGGAAACGGCCGGTGGCCAGGATGACCGCTTGCGCTTGCACCCGGATCGGGCCATAGCTGTCGTGCAGGGCGAGGGTCGCGCCGTCGCCGGAGAAGCTCAGCGAGGTGACCCTTTGCTGTGGAATCAGGGTCACCCCCCGCTGCGGCAGGACCTGCTGGAACAGCTCGCGCAGGCGGATGCCCGGCACGGAAGGCGGCATGGTGGGAATTTCAAAAATCTTGCGGCCCGTGAGGCGCTCAAGTTCGGCCAGCACATGGTCCGGACGGTGCATGCCGAGGATCGCAGGGAGGCCGATGACCTCGGCCGATCCAGCAACATCGTTCAGCGCCACGGCCAGCTTTTCCCGGGTGGCCGGAACCTCCAGCGCCCGGGCCATGACTTCGGGATAAATCTCGCCGCGCTCCATGCCGGGAAAGACGATGCGTTGCGTAGTGAGTTGCGGCCAGCGGTCGCGAAGATTGGCCACCACCTCGGCGCCGCTGAATCCCTTCAGGCCCCGGAAGTCGACGATCACGCAGGGCGCGTTGGCGGCGAGGGCGCGTGGGCCGGTTGCCATGG
>JAPLRA010000033.1 GCA_026399445.1 Sulfuritalea sp. | reverse complement strand
CGCTGCTCGACGAGAGCGACATTGCGCGCCGCATCTGGCCGCTACCGGTGCGCAAGATCAATGGCATCGGCCCCAAGGCCGGCGAAAAACTCGCGGCGCTGGGGATTGCCACCATCGGCGAACTGGCACAGGCCGAACCGGCTTTGCTGCAAGAGCACTTCGGCCGCAGCTACGCCGAATGGTTGCATGAAGCATCGCGTGGCATCGACGTGCGCCCCGTGGTGACCTACTCCGAGCCGAAATCGATCAGCAGCGAGACCACCTTCGAGCGCGACCTCCACCCGCGCCGCGACCGCGCCGTCCTGTCCGAGGTATTCACCGGCCTTTGCACCCGCGTCGCCGGTGATCTCCAGCGCAAGGGCTACCTCGGGCGCACCATCGGCATCAAGTTGCGCTTCGACGACTTCCGCACCGTGACGCGTGACCTGACGCTGCCCGAGCCTACTGCGGACCCCGCAGCGATCCGCCGCGCCGCCGGCGAATGCCTGCGCCGCGTGCCTCTGGAGCAGAAGCTGCGGCTGCTCGGCGTACGCGCCAGCGCGCTGTCGTCGAGCAGTGCGCCGCAGGTGACGGATGAGTCGCCGCCGCAGGGCGAACTGCCGCTGTGAGCCCTCCCACTGACAGGGACGCCGAGGCATAGAAAGATTGGCTGCGTCTTGTAGCTGCGACGCATCGCCTGTTGTAATGCTTTACAACGCCCATCGCTGTTGCTATGCTTTACAACATGCAAGCCGTGCTGATCCTCGATGACCGCTACCCGCAGGGGGATCATGCTTTTGTCGCCGTGCGTGTGTTCCGGGTACCGGGCCAGGTGCCCGGCAGCACGCACGACTTGAAGTACAGCCTGGCTTACGTGGTGGAGGGGGTGTGCGTGCTGCGCTTTGACAACGAAGCGCGCAAAGGCGACCACTTCCACCGGGGCGAGACCGAGGCGCCGTACGCCTTCACGTCGCTGGAGCAGCTAATGGCGGACTTCTGGACCGCCGTGGATGATTGGGGAATGTGACATGACAAATACCGTAACCATTGGCGTCGCCTCTCGCGAAGAGATCAAGGCCCGCTTCACCCGCGCAATGACGACTGGCAAGCGCGCGGCGCCCTTCATCGGCTTTGTCGATGAGCGCGCGCTATGGAGCACGCTGACGCCGCTGCGCTGGGATATCCTCAAGGTGATGACTGGCGCGGGGTCACTGGCCCTGCGAGAAATCGCGCGGCGCGTCGGGCGCGACGTGCGTGGTGTGCATACAGATGTGCATTCGCTGCTGGCCGTCGGGCTAATCGAGCGCGACGAAGCGGGGTTTCATTTTCCGTACGACGCGGTGCATGTCGATTTCGTGCTGAAGGCGGCGTGATTTTTCAAAATGGGAATACTCAACTTGATGCGTCACTTTCCCGTAGCCATCGCGCTGCTGCTTCACCTCTCTCCCGCGCTCGCCGGCAAGACGCTCGACACTATCCGGCAGCGGGCACAACTGGTCTGCGGCGTCAGCACCGGCGTCATCGGCTTTTCCTCGGCCGACAGCCAGGGCCGCTGGAACGGACTCGATGTCGATGTCTGCCGCGCAATAGCCGCGGCCGTGCTGAATGATCCGAACAAGGTCAAGTACGTACCGCTCAATGCGCAGCAGCGCTTCACGGCGCTGCAATCGGGCGAGGTGGACATCCTCTCGCGCAACACGACCTGGACACTGACGCGTGATGCCTCGCTGGGCCTGCATTTCACTGCCGTCACCTACTACGACGGACAAGGCTTTCTGGTGCCGAAAAAACTCAAGATCACCAGCGCAAAGCAGTTGAAGAATGCGGAGATCTGCGTCCAGTCGGGCACCACGACCGAGAAGAACCTGAGCGACTGGTTCAAGGCGCAGGGCATCAAGATCAAACCGGTGGTGTTCGAGAAGTTCGAGGCCTCGATCAAGGCCTTCTTCAGCGGCCGCTGCCAGGCCTACACCACCGATGCCTCGGCCCTGGCCTTCATCCGGAGCAAGGAAGCCCCGCAGCCGGATGACTATGTGGTGCTGCCCGAACTGATCTCCAAGGAACCGCTGGGGCCGGTGGTGCGGCGCGGTGACGACGAGTGGTTCGCCATCGTCAAGTGGGTGATCTTCGCCCTGATCGAAGCCGAGGAGTACGGCGTCACCCAGGCCAATCTCGAACAGATGAAGGCCAGCACCGATCCGGCCATCCAGCGCCTGCTGGGCAGCGCCGAGGACAGCGGCAAGCTGCTGGGGCTGGAACGCGACTGGGCGGCACGCGCCGTGAAGGCGGTAGGCAACTATGGCGAGATGCACCAGCGCAATGTCGGCAGTGCCTCTCCGCTCAAGCTGCCGCGCGGCGTCAACGCCTTGTGGAGCAAGGGCGGATTGATGTACGCACCGCCGATTCGCTGAATCGCCGTCTCGCCAGCGCCGATTTTCCTCCGAGATGCAGAGTCGTCACCGACGCGAATTAGGAATCCAGGCGTTGCTGGCGGCCGCATTGCTGGCGACTCTGTGGTGGCTGCTCGATGTCACCGCCGCCAACATGGCCGAACGCGGCATACGCAGCGGCTTCGGCTTCCTGCTCGAACCCGCAGGCTTTGCCATCGGCGAAAGCCTGCTGCCCTTCGATTCCGCCGACAGCACGCTGCGGGCGCTGGCCGCGGGGCTGGCCAATACGCTGCGCGTGGCATTGCCGGCAATCGTCATCAGCAGCGTGCTCGGCACGCTGATCGGCCTCGGCAGGCTTTCGTCCAATCTGCTGCTGCGCGGGCGTTGCGCAGCCTACGTCGAAACCCTGCGCAATGTGCCGCTGCTGCTGCAGTTGCTGGCGTGGTACTTCGTGGTGACCGACCTGCTGCCGCTGGCCAGCGAAGCGCAGCAACTGGCGCCGTATGTATTCCTCAGCAAGAGCGGGCTGGCGCTGCCTTGGCCGGGCGGTGACAGCGGACTGTTCGACCTTCCGCTGCGCGGCGCAATGGGCATCGCCGGCGGCGCCGCGCTGACCCCAGAGTTCCTCGCCCTGCTGCTCGGATTAAGCCTCTATACCGCGGCCTACGTCGCCGAAACCGTGCGTGCCGGAATCCAGGCGGTGCCGCGCGGCCAGAGCGATGCGGCGCTGGCGCTGGGCATGACGCGAATCCAGCTCTTTCGGTTGGTGCTGTTGCCGCAAGCCCTGCGCAGCATCATCCCGCCGCTGACCAACCAGCATCTGAGCCTGACCAAAAATGCGTCGCTGGCTGTCGCCATCGGCTATCCCGATCTGGTGTCGGTCGCCAACACCACACTCAACCAGACCGGCCGCGCTGCCGAATGCATCGCCCTGATCATGGCGGTGTACCTGATTCTTTCGCTGCTGACGGCCTGGCTCAGCGGCTGGCTGGAGCGTCGCAGCGGACGGTGGGCTGAGCGCGCATGAATCAACTCGCCACGACCCGGCTCTGGCTGCGCCGCAACCTGTTTTCGGATGCGTTCAGCAGCCTGACAACACTGATGCTGGTGGCGGCCGCGTTCTGGTGGCTGCCGGGGCTGATCGACTGGATGCTACTGCAGGCGGTATTCAAGACGGATGCCAACGCCTGTCACGCCTCGAATCATGCGGGTGCCTGCTGGGGCGTGGTGGCAGAAAAGTACCGGTTCATCCTCTTCGGCCGCTACCCCCATGCCGAACAGTGGCGGCCGCTGCTGGCGACCGCGCTGCTCCTCCTGGCAATTGTTGCCAGCGGTCTGCGCCTGCTGGCGCGCGGCCCGCTGCTGGCGACATGGGCACTGGCCCTGCCTGCATTCTTTGTACTCATGGGCGGCGGCCACTTCGGCCTCAGTCCGGTCGAGAGCGATCAATGGGGCGGCTTGCCGTTAACGCTGCTGCTGGCGACCATGGGCATGCTGCTGGCCTTTCCGCTGGCGATTCTGGTCGCCCTTGGCCGGCAATCCGGTCTGCCCCTGCTCCGGACCTTATGCGCGATCTACGTCGAACTGGTGCGCGGCGTGCCGCTGATTTCGGTGCTGTTCCTCGCCTCGTTCCTGTTCCCCATCATCCTGCCGCAGGGCTTCGCTATCGATGTGCTGCTGCGGGTGCAGGGGGCGATCGTCCTGTTTGCCGCCGCCTACCTGTCGGAAACCATTCGTGGCGGTCTGCAGGCGATCCCCGCCGGCCAGCACGATGCCGCGTCGGCGCTGGGTCTCGGTCGCTGGCAGGCCATGCGCTGGATCATCCTGCCGCAAGCGCTGCGCGCCGTGATTCCTTCCATGATGAACAGCGCGGTCAGCGTCTTCAAGGACACCTCGCTGGTGACCGTGGTCAGCCTGTACGAACTGACCGGCTCGCTCTCGCTGGCGCTGGCGGGCGACGCCGAATGGCGCTCATACTATCTCGAAGGCTACCTGTTCATCGCCATGATCTACTGGATCGGCTGCTACGCCATGTCGCGCTTCAGCCGCAACCTGGAACTCCAGCGCGGACCTCTGCGAACGTGATCTGCCGGAGAACGAATGCACCAGGACTGTATGCCGCTTGATTTGTCTTGTACTATGCCTGTGACCGTCCGACGGTAATGCATCATGATGCTCTCTGGTTGGTAACAGGAAACAAGAGGCGAATCCTTTGTCCGGAAAGAATGGAGCCGTGAGATATTCGCATACTCGCACCGACACACTGGTCGGTGCCGACCTGCGCTTTGAAGGCAATCTCACTTTCACGGGTGTCCTGCTCATTCAGGGGGACACGCTAGGCGACATTGCATGCGCCGCGGATTCCGACGGAACGGTCGTCATCGGCAAGACAGGCAGTGTTACCGGCACGATCAAAGCCCCGCACGTCGTCGTGGGCGGTCGTGTTCAAGGACCCGTGCGTTCATCGGAGTCCATTGAAATTCAACAGGGCGCCTGTGTCGCAGGGGATGTTTTTTACAAGGCTATCGATATTCATGCCGGTGGCGTCATCGAAGGATTGCTGATTCCAGTGGATTCAGCGGAAGGCAATCGCCTGGATCCTGAACATCGAATTCGCATTTCAGAACCACCGGCGGTCGCAGCATCCTCCAGGTCACGTGCCGACCCGATGCCCGACGACCGCAGGCTTTGGGATCACCTCGGTGCGGGAATCAAGCTTGGCGGGGCCGTTGCGCTGATTGTCGCCATGGTTGCAATGGTGTTGATAAGCCGGGATCCGGCGTCCGTTGCGCCGACAGGGCCACCGCTTGCCGATAGTGCGACCAAGGCGGATTCCACTGACAAGGCGGTTCCGGAGGCGCAGCCCGCGTCCGCGGAAAGTGGGGGGCTGCAGGGCGCTCGGAAGGTCGCTTCTGGCGATGCGGCTCCCCAAGCAGCAAGCCCCGATGCCGATACCCGGATTGCTGCTCAGGCGCCCCCGCCGGATCATCCCGGAGCCGATCCGGAAAAAGTGGTCACGGTGCAAGGGGTCAATCCAGGCAAGCCCGCGGGCGTATTCCAGGTTATCAGCAAGGACCCTGCCGTGCTCTACAGAAAGAAACGCGAGGACACTGCTGCGGGCGCCCGCGTCGATGTATCCCGGGGTTCAACAGAAAGCATTTCATTCGCCAAAGGCGAGATATTCCGGGTCGAAACAGGGCGCGACATCACGATTTTCTATCAGGGCAAGAAGGTGGCGCCGAAAATCATCGAAAGTGGCGTCTGGATGAGTTTCGTGCCGCAACCGGCCAGCGGGGCAAGTGACAAAAAGCAGGGACGTTGACGCAGAGTCTGGTTCGCAACGCCAATCGTGACGCGGCTACACACGAATTTCACACGTCCAGATGCTGATACAAGACCGTGGACAAATAGCGCTCGCCGAAAGAAGGGATGATCACCACCACCAGCTTGCCCTTGTTCTCCGGCCGTTTTGCGACCTCGAGCGCGGCCCACACCGCGGCACCGGACGAAATGCCGACCAGCAGGCCTTCGTCGGTCGCCAGTTGGCGGGCCGTATTCAGTGCATCGTCATTCTTGACCCGTACCACTTCGTCGTAGACCTTCGTGTTGAGGATCGCCGGGACAAAACCGGCGCCGATGCCCTGAATCGGATGCGGACCGCGCGCCCCGCCCGAGAGCACCGAGCTCGCATCGGGTTCGACGGCAATCACCTGCACGCCGGGCTTCCTCGCCTTGAGTACTTCGCCCACGCCGGTGATCGTGCCGCCGGTGCCGATG
>JAPLRA010000492.1 GCA_026399445.1 Sulfuritalea sp. | reverse complement strand
TGCGCCTGATCGTCCGTGATTTTGTCATTGTCGACCGTCTCGAACTCGAGTTCGCCGGCGGCTTTGGCGCCCTGACCGGCGAGACCGGCGCCGGAAAATCCATTCTGGTTGATGCGTTATCGCTGGCACTGGGCGAGCGTGCCGATGCGACCGTGGTGCGCACCGGTGCCGAGCGCGCCGAGATTTCCGCCGAGTTCGATGTGACGCCGGCCGGTGCACTGGAAGCTTGGCTGCGGGCCAACGACTACGATACCGACGCCTGCCTGCTGCGTCGCGTGATCGACAGCGCCGGTCGATCCCGCGCCTATATCAACAGCACTGCGGCGACTCTGGGGCAGATGCGCGAAGTGGCCGACTTCCTGGCCGACATTCACGGCCAGAATGCGCATCATTCCCTACTGCGCAGCGACGCCCAGCGCGATTTGCTCGACACCCATGCCGGGGCACAGGGTCTGGCGCGTGACGTCGCCGCCGCTTACGGCGCATGGCGCGCGGCGCGCGAGGCGCGTGAAGCCGCCGAGAAGGATGTCGAGGCCAGCGTGCGTGAGCGCGAACTGCTCGAATGGCAGGTAAAGGAGCTTGTTGCCCTGGGCTTCGACCCGGCTGAGTGGCAGGAAACCGAACAGGAGCAGCGTCGGCTGGGCAATGCCAGCGCACTGCTGGAAGCGGCGGGCGCCGCACTGGCGACACTGGAGGACGGAGAAACGGCGAGCCTGCCGCTGCTTCAGCATGCGGGGGCGCGACTGTCGGAATTGACCAGCTACGATTCGGCCTTGGCCGATGCGGCCCAATTGTTCGAGACGGCCCTGATCCAGCTTGAAGAGTCGGCGCTGGCGCTACGGCGATATCAGGACCGTCTGGAACTGGATCCGGCTCGTTTGAATGAACTCGACAATCGCATCGATGCCGTGACGCAGATGGCGCGCAAGCATCGTGTTGCCCCCGAGGAATTTCCCGCGTTGCTTGAGGGTCTGCAAAACCGCCTGGCCGAACTCGTGTTGCGTGCCGATCCTGAGGCGCTGGCCGAGCGTGAACGCAAGGCCGAAACGGCGTTTCGCGACGTGGCAAAGAAACTTTCCGCGGCGCGGGCGAAGACCGCCAAGGCGCTGTCCGCAGCCGTGACCGCCGGCATGCAGGAACTGGCGATGGCGGGAGGGCGCTTCGAGATCGCGCTTGAAGCCTTGCCCGAAGGCGCATCCTGCGGCCTCGAAACTGTCGAGTTTCGCGTATCGGCCAACGCCGGACAGCCGCTGCGGCCGTTGGCCAAGGTGGCGTCGGGCGGCGAACTGTCGCGCATCGGTCTGGCCTTGCAGGTCATCGCCAGCCAGGCCAATCCGGCCGGCACCCTGATTTTTGACGAGGTCGATGTCGGTATCGGCGGCCGCGTCGCGGAGATCGTCGGCCGCATGTTGCGCGAACTGGGCAAGAGCCGGCAGGTGCTGTGCGTCACGCATCTTCCGCAGGTGGCGGCGCAGGCCAAATCACCGAAACCACGCGCCGCCACGCGGCAGAAATGTTGGGTTCGGGTTAGACAGGCAAGCTCGGCGCGCCGAGCATCGTCACGACACCGGTAGCGATGAACACGGCGGCGGCTATCCAGCGGATTATCTTCAGGGGCAGGCGTTTGGCCAGCCGTTCACCGATGATGACGGCAGGCACGTTCGCCAGCATCATGCCCAATGTAGTGCCCATCACCACGGCGAACAGGGCGCCCTGAAACTGCGCGCCCAGAGCCACCGTTGCGAATTGCGTCTTGTCGCCCATTTCGGCGATGAAGAAGGCAATCGTGGTGGTGACGAAGGCACCGGCGGGATGGATTTTCGGGTCCTCGTCGAGCGAATCGGGATGCAGCGCCCACAGGCCGAAAACGACGAACACCGCGCCGGTGATCCACGGCAGCCATTGCGGCGCGATCAGTTGTGCCAGCCAGACGCCGATCGAGCCGGCCAGGGCGTGATTGAGTATCGTCGCGACGAAGATGCCGGCAATGATGGGGAGAGGTTTGCGCAGCCGGGCCGCCAGCACGAAGGACAGCAACTGGGTCTTGTCGCCGATTTCCGCGATTGCGACCAGAGTGGTCGCGGTGAGGAAGGCTTCCACGCTCAGCTAACCGTTTTGCGGTGCTGGCAGTCAACCTTGTTGCACTCGACGTAGAGGTAGAGCGCGTGTTCGCGAACCGTAAAACCGCGTTCTTCAGCAATCTTGATTTGCCGCTTCTCGATTGACGCATCGAAAAATTCTTCCACCCGGCCGCATTCCACGCATACCAGATGGTCGTGGTGCTGCCCCTCGTTCAGTTCGAAAATTGCCTTGCCGGATTCGAAATGGTGCCGCTGCAGCAAGCCGGCCTGCTCGAACTGGGTCAACACGCGGTAGACGGTGGCCAGCCCGATATCCATGCCATCGGCCAGCAGGTGGCGATAGACGTCTTCCGCCGTGACATGGCGCGGGGAGCCTTCATCCTGTAGCTTGTGGAACAGGTCCAGAATTTTCAGGCGAGGGTAGGTTGCCTTGAGGCCGAGGCTCTTGAGATCGTCGGGATGGGTCATGGAACGGTAAGCGCGGCCTTTTGGGCGCTCGGGAGGCGCGGTGGTGGGGTGGCGGCTATGATATAGTTTTCGCGCCCCGATTGGGATAATGCAATCGGGAAATGACGAGGCGTGCCAGAATAGGCGGCCATCACCCAATAGTGGTTTTCCCGGATTTCCCCGATGAAGCGAATTCTCCTGCTCCTGCCTTTGCTGGCAGCCTGTTCCACTACCCCGCAGATCACTTCCTACCTCTCGCCCTATCGCATGGATGTGCGGCAGGGCAATTTCGTTACACAGGAGATGGTGGCGCAGTTGAAGCCGGGCCTTACCCGCGAGCAGGTGCGCTTTATCCTCGGCTCGCCACTGGTGGCTGACATGTTCCATGTCGACCGCTGGGACTACGTCTATCGCTTCCAGCCCGGGCACGGCGAAGCTCAGCAGCGTCGGCTGGTGGTGTTCTTTCAGGACAACAAGCTGACGCGGGTTGCCGGCGATGTGGTGGCTGAAGACGGTTCAAAGGCCGAAGCGCCCAAGCCTGCCGCACAGGTGATAGATATTCCGGCACCAGCCGCTGCCGGCGCCGCAACTCCGGAGAAGAAGTAAGGCATGGAAAAGATCCGCTATGCCATCGCCGGGAGTTCGGGCCGCATGGGCCGCACCCTGATCGAGGCCGTGCAGCAGGATGCCGGAGCCATCCTGGCTGCCGCGCTCGAACACGGCAGCAGTCCGTTTCTTGGCAAGGATGCCGGCGAATTGGTCGGCGCGCCGTGTGGCGTGAGGATCACTGCCGACCTCGATGCCGCTCTGGCCGTCGCCGACTGCTTGATCGACTTTACCCGGCCGGAAGGCACGCTGCAGCATCTGGAGGCTTGCCGGCGCCACAAGGTCAGCCTGGTTATAGGCACCACAGGCTTTTCGGCTCAGGGCAAACTGGCCATCGAAGAGGCGGCAAAGGAGATTCCGGTCGTTTTTGCGCCAAACATGGCGGTGGGCGTCAATGCCGTATTCCGACTGCTCGACATGGCGGCGCGGATTCTCAACGAAGGCTATGACGTCGAAGTGATCGAAGCGCATCATCGTCACAAGGTCGATGCGCCTTCGGGTACCGCCCTGCGCATGGGTGAAGTGGTCGCGGCGGCGCTGGGTCGCGACCTGTCCGAGTGCGCCGTCTATGGTCGCGAAGGGCATACCGGCGAGCGGCCGGCAACGCAGATCGGATTTTCGACCATCCGCGGTGGCGACATTGTCGGCGACCATACGGTGCTGTTTGCCGGCGCCGGCGAGCGCATCGAGATCACGCACAAGTCGGCCAGCCGCATGCCCTATGCGCTGGGTGCCCTGCGAGCCGGCCGCTTCATGAGCGGCCACGATCGCGGCCTGTTCGACATGCAGGATGTACTCGGGCTGAAGTAGTTCAACTATCGGCGATCGGCAGGCTCCCTACGTTGCGATAAGCGGCCTGACAAGATATAATTCAAAGGTTTGCCGGACACTATGTGAATCAAGCGGTGTTCGGCCCCTATT
>JAPLRA010000330.1 GCA_026399445.1 Sulfuritalea sp. | reverse complement strand
AGGCCGGCGATCGAGGTGATGGTGATGACGTTGCCGTCCTCGCTCTTCATCAGGTGCGGCATCGCCGCCTTGGTCAGCAGCCAGGTGCCGGTGACGTTGACGTCGAAGGTCTTGGCGAATATCTCGTCGGTCAGCGCTGACAGGTCGGTGTGCGGCACGACCGTGGTCCAGCCGGCGTTATTCACCAGGATGTCGAGCTTGCCGAAGCGTTCGAGGGTCGCGGCCAGCAGCCGCTCGCCCGCCGCCTTGTCGGCGATGTCGGCCTGCACGTAAAGGGCGTTGGCGCCGAGTTCGGCGGCGATGCGCTGGCCGGCTTCGACCGAGCTCGCCGAGTTGATCACCACCGATGCGCCGAGGGACGACAGCCGCCGCGCAATGGCCTCGCCGATGCCGCTGCTCGACCCGGTGACCAAGGCCACCCTGTTGGAAAACTCGCCTGAAAACTCGCTCATCATTTCTCCAGTCTTTGACGCCGGCTCAGCCGGTCAGCTTGCGGTAGATTTCGGCGATCTTCTGCGGCAGCTTTTTCGCGTCGTCGATCACCGAGTAGTGCGCCGGGCCATAGAGCTGCGGCAGGTAGTCGGCGCCGTGGCGGTCGATGGTAACGCAGTAGCTGCGGATGCCCTTTTCGCGCGCTTCGAGCAGGGCGCGACGGGTGTCCTCGATGCCGTAGCGGCCGCGGTATTCGTCGCCGTAGTCGTCGGGGCGACCATCCGAAAGCGTGACCAGCAGCTTGTGGCGCGTGTTCTGCCGATGCAGCAGGCCACTGAGGTGGCGCACCGCGACGCCCATGCGCGTGTAGTCCCTGGCCTCGATGCCGGCGATGCGCTGCCGCGTGGCGGCGTCGTAGCGGTCGGCAAAGCGCTTCACCGGATAGATGTCGCAGTGGGTCCGGGTCCAGCCGGAAAAACCGTAGATGGCGTAGCTGTCGCCCAGCGCCTCGATGGCCTCGCACAGCAGCACCAGCGATTCGCGCTCGGCGTCATTGACCCAGCCCTTGGTCGAGCCGCTCATGTCGACCATGAACATCACGGCCAGCGAACGCTCGATGCGACGGCGGTGAATGAACAGGCGCGGTGAAGGCTCGGCGCCACTCATGCGGTCGGCGCGCGCCTCGACCTGCGCATCGAGGTCGATCTCCTCGCCGTCGAACTGGCGCCGCTGCGGCTTGTCTTCGCCGCGCAGGGCCTCGAAACGGCGGCGGATGCTGCGGATCAGGTGAGCATGGCGGGTGCGCACTTCGTCCACCCATTCGTGATCGCCGACCGGCGCCTTCATTTCGTACAGGTGGCACCAGCCGTGGCGCCACGACCCGCGCCGGTAATCCCACTCGTCATAGAAGGCGTCGGGCTGGGTGGTGACGCCGGGCGTGATGGACTCCTCGGCTCCGTCGACCGGCTGCCAGGTGCCAGGGCCGGCCGCGTGCAGCGCCTCGCGCGGAATCTCGCCGAGATCCTGCATCAGGGATTTCGCTGCGGCGCGGGCGTCGGGCGGCAGCGCGACAAGATCGGCTTGCGGGTCGGCCAGTTGCATTTCGCCTTCCGCTGCGAGCGGCGGATAGTCGGTGCCGGCAGCAGCGCCTGGCTTGGAATCGAGCGCCGCCAGCACCTTGAGGGCGCGACGCACCACGGCCAGCTCGCGGGCGATGCGCGCTGCGCGCACACGACGCGCAGCGAGCGGGTCCATCGCGCCGATATGCTGAAAAGTCGGCGCTGGCGACACGCCGACTGTTCGCAGTTGAGCCATGCAGGCGAGGCTGTCGGCCGCCGTGGCCGCGGGCTGCGCCAGTTTCTCTGCTGCCGCAGCCAAGTCGGCCGGCCAGGGGCCACGCAATTCCGCGATTTCCCGCGCCAGGCCGGGAAGTTCGGTGGCGATGCGGGCTTCGAGGCGCATCGCCTCGAACACGACGAACCAGCCCAGCGCGCTTTGCCGATCGGGCCACAATTCAAGCTCCGGTTCCGGGTCGACGTTGAAGCTGCCGAAGCGCGTCTGCGCCCAGAGCATTCCGGCGATGACCTTGTAGAGTTGGCGATTGCCGGCGATATCGGCGGCCGCATCGAGCCGCTCGGGCAGCCACAGGGTTTCGCTGTCGGTCCAGGCCTTGGGGCCTGTCGCCAGCTTCAGCGGCCGGCCTTCCAGTGCCTGCAGGAAGCGCGACAGGCGACCCTCGATCTCGGCGAAGGCAACGCCCTCCTGCGAGCGCAGCGAACGCTTGCTGTACGTCTCGGCAAACTCGTTCAAGGCTTTGCGCGTGGCGGCGAGACCGCTGCGATCATAGGCGTCGAGCCCGGCGCGCACCCAATCGTCGAGTTGCGGCCCGAGGCTGGGCGCCTGCGCGGCAGCCAGTGATGCGATCAGCCAGCCGAGGTCATCCGAGGTTTGCGCGGCGACGCCGGCCCAGTGCAGCACGCGCTCCTGCATCTCACGAGGCAGGGCTTCGAGCAGCGCCGCCGGCTCTTCCGCGGAACGCTGGCGCAGGGAGAGCAGCAGGAGTTCGTCCAGCCGCGCTTCGAGTTCGTGAGCGAAGAGCTTGCGTTCGCTCATGCCGCCTAGAAGACTGCGGCGATGAGGTCGTCCAGCGCATCGCGCGTGTCGGTTTCATCGGCCAGCGGGCGGGCAATGGCCGCGGTGCAGGCAATGGCGGGCGCCATGCCGCGGGCGATCAGCTGCGCCGCATGCACCAGCAGGCGCGTGCCGGCGCCTTCGTCGAGCCCTGCGCCCTTGAGCTTGCGCGTGAGGCCGCCGAGCTTGACCAGCTTCTTCGCGGTGTCGGCATCGACGCCGCCTTCATGGGCGACGATGCTTGCCTCGGTGGCGGCTTCCGGATAGTCGAAATCCAGCGCCACGAAGCGCTGCCGCGTGCT
>JAPLRA010000213.1 GCA_026399445.1 Sulfuritalea sp. | reverse complement strand
TGGCCGACATCGCCGAATTCCATGGCAAAGCGGCCGGCGTCGAAGTGGGCGCGGCGCTCGCAGTTTTCGTGAATCAGACGTCCGTAGGCAAACTTCGGACGGCCCAGTTTATCGACTTCCGGGAGCTTGCCGAAGGTCAGGAAATGCACCACGGTGGCGAGGAAGTTGTAGGGGTTCGGCGGACAGCCGGGGATCGTGGGCACGACTTTGCCCAGAATTTCGGAAACGCTGGAAGCGCCGGTCGGGTTCGGCCCGGTGGAAGGCATGCCGCCCCAGGAAGCGCAAGAGCCGATGGCATTCACCGCCGCCGCGTCGGCCGCACATTCCTTCAGCAGATCGATCGCCGTATGACCGCCGATCTTGCAGTAGATACCGTTTTGCTTGGTCGGAATCGCGCCTTCGACCACCAGAATGTACTTGCCCTTGTTCGCCTTCATGGCGTCCTTGCGGGCGGCTTCGGCCTGATAGCCGGCTGCTGCCATGAGCGTCTCGTGGTAATCGAGCGAGATCACGTCGAGGATGAGCTTTTCCAGTGTCGGATGCTCGGCGCGCAACAGCGATTCGGTACAGCCCGTGCATTCCTGGAAGTGCAACCAGATCACTGACGGCCGCTTGGCCGATTCAATCGCCTTGGCCACCGCCGCCTCGGCACCGCTGGGCAGGCCCATGGTCACCGCCAATGTTGCGCAGAACTGCAGAAACTCCCGCCTCGGCATGTCAAGGCGTTGCTCGACGTCTTGCAGCGTCTTGCGGCTGGTATCAAAAAAGTCGTTCATATTGCCCATGTCTGCTATCCCCCTCCGAGAGCCAGGCCGCGTCCGGACCTGATACTGGATCGGGTTAACGCAAGTCTCGCGCCAGCCCGGTGGAACCCTGTCCAGGTCCGTCAATACAAGGACTTGGAAAGTGTGCAGCGCAACAACATCAGGGGCATGCGATTACCTTGTATCCGCGCCACTAATCACCTAAGCGCCAGGATGCTTCCTGAAAGCGCGCCACAGTGCTAGGTCATAGACGATCTTGAGGCAGCCGCAAACGACCAGCGGCGCCGCCAGCCAACCGGTGGCGAATAGCACGCCGCCAAGCGAGGGGCTCAGCGCCGCTGCCAGGCTGCGCGGCACGGCCGTGAAGCTCGCCGCGGCGGCCCGCTCGGGCGGCGTCACCACCGCCATGACATAGGCGGAACGGGTCGGTACATCCATCTGCGACAGCGCGGCGCGCAGCAGCAGAAAGCCCACGGCCAGCGGCAGGTTCGGCGACAGCGCGGCGAGGATCAGGAACAGGCTGGAAGGAATGTGCGTGAATACCATGGTGTTGAGCAGGCCGATGCGCCTTGCCACCCAGGGCGCTGCCAGCAGCGAGAGGGCGTTGAGCACGCCAATCCAGAAAAAGAAGGCTCCGGTGGCGGTCAACGAGAGCCCGAAGCGCTCGAACAGCCACAAGGCGAGAAGCGAGTTCACGATCAGCCCGCCGGCAAATGCATCGACCGAAAACAAGGCCGCGAGCTTGACCACGATGCCGCGCGAACGCCCCAGTGGTTCAGGTGCCGCCGCCTGATCCATAGCGTGCCGTTCGGGCAACTGCGCATACAACAGGCAGAGCAGCGCGCCGACGCCTGCATAGGCGACGAACATGCCGCGCAACGCCGTCAAGCGGTCGAGCCCCAAACCGGTCAGGACATCCGGCACGCCGGCGGCCAATGCACGCAATGCCGCACAGAGGGCGCCGGTCAGGCTGTAGCGCGCGAACAGCCTGATGCGGGCATCGCCCTCGGCCGCCAGCGACAACCGGGAATGCTCCAGGGGCAGAAAAACGCTGACATCACCGGAACTGGGGTTCAGTGTGCCGACAAAGGCCACCAGCAACAGCGGCCAGAACGCCGACAATCCGGCAAAGCCCAGCCCGGTCGCCGTCATCAGCAGCGCCGCGCCCAGCAGCAGCAGGCGCTGGGACGTGCGATGCCCCCAAGCCCCGAGCGCCAGCGTGGCCAGCGCCGACCCGAGCAAGGTAGCGGTACTCAGCAGGCCCACCTGCCAGGTGCCATAACCCAGCGCCAACAGATAGGCCGGCAACAGGACCGCGACATAGCCGTCGACAAAGGCGCGCAGACCTCGCCCGATCAGCAGCAGGCGAACCTCCGTGGCCGCGGCAAGCTGGGTCATTTCGCACACCAGGCATAGAGCGCGTCATACGCCACCATGCCGGTTCTCAACATCTCGTGGTCGTCGCTGAAATTGCGCGACAGGCAATGCGGTCGATCTTCGGGCGTTCGCGGGTGATCCATTTCATCACGTTCTCCTTAACGAATGAAGGACAGCGCCAAGCCCAGCAGCGCGCAGACGCCAATCACTTTCATGATGTCGGCCTTGTATTTCCACAGCGCGATGAAGGATGCCGCCGCGATGACCACTGGAATCGCATCGAACGGACCGCCGAAAGGCGCGGCCTCGGTCGCCTTGGGCCAGAAGGTATGCCAGGCGAAGAAGGTCGCCAGATTGAGGATCACGCCGACCACTGCCGCCGTTATGGCCGTCAATGGTGCGGTGAATTTCAATTCGCCGCGCGTCGCTTCCACCAAAGGCCCGCCGGCGAGGATGAACAGGAAACTCGGCAGAAAAGTGAAGAAGGTAGCCACCGCTGCGCCGGCGATCCCGGCGAACACGGGATCGCCGAATACATGCTTGCTCACGCCGCCCAGATAGCCGACCCAGGTCACCACCATGATCAGCGGTCCCGGCGTGGTTTCGCCCAGCGCCAAGCCGTCCATCATCTGCGGGCCGGTGAGCCAGCCGAAATG
>JAPLRA010000370.1 GCA_026399445.1 Sulfuritalea sp. | reverse complement strand
GCACGGCATAACCCGCGGCGCAACCCGCGAGCGTCGCAGCAAGTCCGAACAGCAGGAATTCACCCCCGTGAATCAGCAGCAGTTGTTGCGCCGATGCGCCCATGCAGCGCATCACCGCGCAGCCATCCAGATGCCGTCGCATATAGCGCTCGGCTGCCAGCGCCACGGCAACCGCCGCAAGAATCACGGCCAGAAGCGCGGCAAGACGCAGAAAGCGTTGCGCCCGCTCCGTCACGTTGCGAATTTCGGGCCGGGCGTTGTCCAGGCTTTCGATTTTTTCGCCACGACCGAGTTGCCCCTTGGCCCAGACTTCATACGCCGCCACCGCTGCGGCGTCGCCGGCCAGGTGCAGGCGGTAGCCGACGCGGCTGCCGCTCTGGATCAGTCCTGTCGCCGGCAGATCGGCCAGATTGATCATCAGGCGCGGCGCCAGTGCAAACACGTTCATGCCGCGATCCGGTTCCAGTGTCAGCACCGGGCCGCTGACCATCGTGATTTTCCCGAGCGCCAGCGAGGTGCCTGCGGCAAGACTCAGTGTCGTCGCCAGACGCTCGTCGGGCCAGGCTTCACCTGCCTGCGGCACACGCGGAGTCTCGGCGTCGGCGGCGTTGAGCAGCGGCGCGGTACGCAAGGCCCCGCGCAAGGGATAGCCCGCCGATACGGCCTTGATCTCCGCCAGCAAGGCCGCACCGCCCAGGCTCACCATGCTCGGGAAGGTCGCGCTCTCTGCCTGCCGCAGCCCGCGCGCCGCTGCTTCCCGGCGAAACTTGTCGGCCCACGGATGATCGGCGGTCAGCAACAGATCGCCGCCGAGCAACTGGTGGGATTCGAGCTTGAGCGCCTGCTCGACGCGGTCGGTCAGAAAGCCGACGCTGGTCAGCGCCGCCACCGCCAGCATCAGGGCGATGCCCAGCACCGTCAGCTCGCCGGCGCGCCAGTCGCGGGCAAGCATGCGTAGGGCCAGACGGAACGACGACGCGAGAATCACCATGCGCGCATCTGTTCGATGGCTTGTTCGACCCGATCAAGCGCGATGACCTCGATGCCTTTGATCGCCTGTCGCGGCGCATTGGCCTTGGGCACGATGGCATGGGTGAAACCCAGCTTCGCCGCTTCCTTGAGGCGCTCCTGTCCGCGCGGCGCGGGACGGATTTCCCCGGCCAGCCCGACTTCGCCGAAGACCACCAGCTTGCCGGGCAGAGGCTTGTTGCGCAGCGACGATACGATGGCCAGCAGCACCGCAAGATCGGCGGCCGGCTCGGCGATCTTGACGCCGCCAACCGCATTGACGAACACGTCCTGGTCGCCGCAGACGATGCCGGCATGACGATGCAATACCGCCAGCAGCATTGCCAGACGATTCTGCTCAAGGCCCACCGTAAGCCGGCGCGGACTGGGCGCTTGCGAGCCATCGACCAGCGCCTGAATTTCCACCAGCAGGGGCCGCGTGCCTTCCTGGGTACACAGCACGCAGGAACCGGCCACGTCGAGCGAGTGCTGGGAAAGAAACAGTGCCGACGGATTGGCCACCCCGCGCAATCCCTTGTCGGTCATGGCGAACACGCCGAGCTCATTCACGGCGCCGAAGCGGTTCTTGACGGCGCGGACCAGGCGGAAGCTCGAATGCGTGTCGCCCTCGAAATAGAGCACGGTGTCGACCATGTGTTCCAGCACGCGCGGTCCGGCCAGGCTGCCTTCCTTGGTAACGTGGCCAACGAGGATCACGCAAGTACCGCTCTGCTTGGCGAAGCGCGTCAGCTGCGCGGCGCATTCACGTACTTGGGCCACCGAGCCCGGCGCTGATTGCAGCGCGTCTGACCACACCGTCTGGATCGAATCGATCACCGCCACCGCCGGGCGCAGGCTGACCAGCGTGGCAAGTATGCTTTCCAGATTGATCTCGGCCAGCAACTGCATGCGCCCGACATCAAGCTGCAACCGTCGCGCGCGCAAGGCCACCTGCTCGCCGGATTCCTCGCCGGAAACATAGAGCACGTTTTCACTGGCCTGGGCGGGGCGCGCCAAGGCCTGCAGCAGCAGAGTCGACTTGCCGATACCCGGGTCGCTACCGATCAGCACCACGCCACCCGCCACCAGGCCACCACCCAGCACGCGGTCGAATTCCTCTACCCCGGTCGGCTGGCGCGGTTCTTCGCGCGGACGAATTTCTGCCAGGACCTGCAAGCCGCTTGCGCCGCCAAGCGCAGCGAAGTTGCGCCCGGCCGGCTGCGCGGCTTCGATCACGGCCTCGACCAGGGTGTTCCACTGTCCGCAGCCGGGGCACTGGCCCTGCCACTTGGGAGAGCTGGCGCCGCACTCGGTGCAGGAATACTGCGTCTTTGCCTTTGCCATTAGCTCGTTTTCAATTAACTTCGATGACAGGCACGCGCGCGGCAAGCGCGCAGAACAGCTCGTAGGCGACGGTACCGGCTGCCGTGGCGACATCGTCCGCGGGCAGATACATGTCGCCGGTGCCGCCCCACAAGGTCACCGTATCGCCAACGCCGACTATTGCCGGCAGTCCGCTCAGATCGACGCAGATCTTGTCCATCGAAACGCGGCCAAGAGTGCGCGTGCGCTGCCCGGCTATGCGTACCGGCGTGCCCGTGGGGGCATGACGCGGATAGCCGTCGGCATAGCCGCAAGCCACCACCCCGACGCGCATGCCCTCTTCGGCAACAAAGCTGCTGCCATAGCCCACAGTGTCGCCGGGCGCAAGCTCACGCACCGCGATCAACTCGCTTTCCAGGGTCATCACGGGCTGCAGATCGAGCTCGGCGGCGCTCTGCATCCCCGGAAAAGGCGACGCCCCATAGAGCATGATGCCCGGCCGCACCCAATCGCCGACTGTTTCCGGAAAACGCAAAAGAGCTGCCGAATTGGCCAGCGACACCGGCAATTCGCGGCCGCCGGCCATGGCGCGAAAGCGCTCCAGCTGCTGCGCAACGCCGCCCGCTTCGTCGGCGTCGGCAAAATGTGTCATCAACGTGGCCGTTGCGATGCAATCCGCGGCGACGAGTTTGGCTAGCGCCCCGGCGAATTCATCCTCGTTGAAGCCGAGACGGTTCATTCCGGTATTCAGCTTGAGGTAGACCGGCAGGCGCACCGGCAAACGTGCTTCAACCAGCGCATCCACCTGCCCCATGGTGTGCAGTACGGGCGTCAAATCGAGCTCGGCGAACAACGGCAGTTCATCGGCCTGATAGGGACCTTCCAGCATCAGGATGGGATGGGCAATCCCCTGGTCGCGCAGCGCCATGGCGCCTTCGATCTCCACCAGCGCAAAGCCGTCGGTAACGTCTGCCAAGGCACGCGCCGCGGGCAGCACGCCGTGGCCATAGGCGTCGGCCTTGATCACGCTCCACACCCTCGCTTCGCCCGCATGGCGCCGCACGACACTGTGATTGTGGCGCAGCGCCGACCAGTCCAGGCGTGCTCGTATCGGTCGCGCCATGCTGCGGGCTAGGCCGGCTTTTTTGAGATCAAGGCACGCAGCCGCCCGGAAGCGAACTCGACAAAGGTGGCCACCAGCCGCGAACGGAACTTCTCTTTCGGATACACCATCGAGAGCGTGCGGATCAGTCGGGGCTTGAGCGGTATTGCCACGATGTCACCCAGCCGCTGCTCTTTCGTTACCGAGGCGCGCGATGCGATGGCGAAACCCAACCCGGTTTCGACCACCCCATTGAGGGCGATCGGGCTGCCGAGTTCCATCACCACGTTCATCTGGTCGAGCGCGACCCCTGCATGACGCAGGTAGTTCTCGGTGAATTCGCGGGTGCCTGACCCGGGCTCGCGGGAGATGAACGCGTGCTCCAGCAATTTCTGCGGCGTCAATTCCTTGTGCCGCGCCAGGGGGAAACGCGGATGACAGATCACCACCAGTTCGTCGTCGCAGCATACCTCGCATTCAAGGTTCGGCTCATGCGACAGCGATTCTATGAAACCGATGTCGATGGTGTGTTCCATGACCCGATTTTCGATCGATTCCGAATTGCCGACGACAAGGCGCGTGCGGACACCGGGATAGGTCGATTTGAATTCGCCAAGGATCCCGGGCAGCATGAACTCGGCGATCGTGGTCGATGCGCCCACCATCAACGAGCCACTGATCTCGCCTGTCAGTTCCGACAGACGCACGTCCATTTCCGATGACAGCCCGAGAATTTTTTCCGCATAGCCAAGCACCACCTCGCCCGCTGGGGTGAGTGCAATACGCCCGTGGCCGCGGTCAAAAAGCCGCGTATTGAAGTGCTCTTCGAGCTGCTTGATCTGAAAAGTGACAGCCGGTTGCGTCATGAACAGCACTTCGGCTGCCTTGGTAAACGACAACTGCTTGGCAACCGCGTGGAAAACCTGAAGCCGGCGATCAGCCATACGAACCACCTCCGAATTGAAGAATTTCTGTGTGGTGAGTATTCAATCACAAATCACCCGCCATGAGCGCAATTTATGCCCACGGAGCTTGCGACGTGGGCGGTATCCCCCGGCGGGATATGGCTCCGGAGCTTGCGACGAAGCCGGTATCCCCCGGTGGGATATGACCTCTAGTGCGTTGCAACATCAAAGTAGTGACGTGCCTTTCGTGATATAAACCGGCAGCCTAAAGCACGGTCGGGTCACCGACCTAATCAATGAGTACTGGTTTCTACATCATCATGGCGGCGCAGTTCTTTTCCGCGCTGGCCGACAACGCCCTGCTGATCGCGGCGATCGCCATCCTGCGCGACATGCACGCGCCGGCAGAATATGAACCTCTGCTGAAAACGTTTTTTACAGTGTCCTATGTGGCGCTGGCGGCCTTCGTCGGCGCCTTCGCCGATTCGATGCCCAAGTGGCGGGTCATGTTCATCAGCAACGGCATCAAGATACTCGGCTGTAGCCTGATGTTCTTCGACGTGCATCCGCTGCTGGCCTATGCCGTGGTCGGGCTCGGGGCCGCCGCCTACTCTCCGGCCAAGTACGGCATCCTCACCGAATACCTGCCACACCGCCTGCTGGTGGTGGCCAACGGCTGGATCGAGGGCCTGACGGTCTGCGCAATCATCCTCGGCGTGGTGCTCGGCGGAGCACTGATCAGGCCGGAGATCGCACATAGCCTGCTGTCTCTTGATTTTCCGGTTATCGACACGGGCGTAGATACCGTGGCCGAAATGACCCTGGTCATCATCGGCGCGCTCTACCTCATCGCAGCGCTGTTCAATCTCTACATTCCGGATACCGGTGTCGACCACAAGCCGCTGAAAAAGAACCCGGTGTATCTGTTTCACGAATTCAACCATTGCCTCAAGTTGCTTTGGCGCGACAAGCTTGGACAGATATCGCTGGCGGTAACCACGCTGTTTTGGGGCGCTGGAGCAACTCTGCAATTCATCGTGCTGGAATGGGCCAAGGTTGCCTTGAATCTGGATCTGTCGAAGGCCAGCATGTTGCAGGGCGTAGTCGCCGTCGGCGTCGCCGTCGGCGCCGTGCTTGCGGCCCGGATGATCACGCTGCGCAAATCGGTGCGTGTAATCCCACTGGGCATCGCCATGGGTGTTGGCGTCATCGCCATGATCGGCGTGCGCGACATGTGGCTGGCAGCGCCGCTGCTGATCCTGGTGGGTATTTTCTCCGGCTTCTTCGTGGTGCCCATGAACGCTTTGTTGCAGCATCGCGGCCACATCCTGATGGGTGCTGGACATTCCATCGCGGTACAGAATTTCAATGAAAATCTTTCGATCCTGATCATGACCACCACCTATTCGGTACTGCTCAAGGCGCAGTTGTCGATCTACTGGATCATCGTCATGTTCGGCCTTTTCGTCGCCGGTACGATGTGGCTGGTGAAGCGCCAGCACGAGGTCAATCAGCGTGTGCGGGATGACGTCGCACATCTGGAAGACGTCGCTCACCACTGACGCAGCGACGCTTAACGAACGTCCGGCTCGAAAAACACCCACTGCGCTGCAGGAAAGCGCTCCTTCATGCGCGCTTCGACGGCGTTGATGGCATCGACCAGCTGCAGGCCAGTTTGGGTTTCCATGCCACGCATTCGCGCCTTGACCGCAATGACGACCTTGTCGCCCCAGGCCAGGGTGATGATGTTCAGCACCTGATCCACTTCCGGCTGAACGGCAACAAAAGCCTCGATCTCGGCGCGCAATTGCGGTGCAGCGGATTCGCCGACGATCAGGCCTTTCACTTCGATCATCACGGCAATCGCAATCACCATCAGCACCATGCCGATAGCCAGCGTGCCCAGAGCATCCCACAGCGGATTGCCTGTGATCACTGTGGCAGCGACCGCGACGAAAGCCAGTGCGAGGCCAAGCAGGGCGGCAATATCCTCGCCCGCCACCACCATCAATTCGGACTGGCGCGTTTCACGGAACCAGACGAGGAAGGGCTGGTACCCCGCGATCTTGCGAATCTCCTTTAGCGCGCCCCATAGCGAGAAAGCTTCCAGCACCACGGCGCTGGCCAGCACCGCCATGGCGATCAGGCCATGCTGCAACGGTTGCGGATGCAGCAGACGTTCGATGCCCTCATAGACCGAGAAAGCGCCGCCCATGAAGAACAGCATGAGGGCCACGATCATCGACCAGAAGTAGGTGACGCGATGATGTCCGAGCGGAAAGTCGGCGCTGGCGGGACGGCGCGCCTGCTTCAGACCCAGCAGCAAGAGCAACTGGTTGGCGCAGTCGGCCGTGGAATGAATCGCCTCGGCCAGCATCGAGCCGGAACCAGTCCAGAACGCGGCCACATACTTCGCCACGGCGATGCCGAAGTTCGCGCCCAGCGCGTAGAAAATAGCTTTGACTGAACCTTCGCTGCCGTGAGACATCAGCCTTCCTGTTGCGGCTTCATCGTCCGTCGCATGAAGCAAAGATCCTCCCATGCCTTGGCCTTGTCCAGCAGCGTTCGCAGCAGGTAGGCGGGATGGTAGGTAACAATCAGAGGGATGCCGTGATAGTCATGCAGTTTGCCGCGTGCAGCGGCAATCTTGACGTCGGTCTGCAGCAGCGTCTGTGCCGCCGGCCGGCCGAGCGCGACGATCAGCTTCGGTTTTATCAGTTCGATCTGCCGCTCCAGATACGGCCGGCAGGCCGCGATCTCTTCCGGCGCCGGTGTGCGATTCTCCGGCGGCCGGCATTTGACGGCGTTGGCGATATACACGCCCTGTCCCCTTTTGAGGCCGATCGCAGCCATCATGCTGTCGAGCAGCTTGCCCGCCTGTCCGACGAAGGGCTCGCCGCGCTCATCTTCCTCGGCGCCCGGTCCTTCGCCGACGAAAAGCCAGTCGGCATTGACATCGCCCACCCCCAGCACCGCCTGCTTGCGCGTCTCGCAGAGTCGGCACTGGCGGCACGCCGCGACGGTAGCGGCAAGTTCATCCCAGGCCATCGGCGCGAGCGAAGTAGTGGCCGCGATCGCCGGTTCACTTGGCCGCGCGCTGTCAGGCAAAAGGCCGTGATCAGCAGGAATTGGCGTTGCAAGTTCTTCAACCGGCAGCGGCGCCGACACTCTACGCATCTTCCAGACAGGCCCCAAGCCCATCTCGCGCAAGAATTGCTCGCGATCGGACGTCATAAGTCTCGCGCCATTACGATCGCATCCTCACGGCCCTCATGGGTCTGATAGTAGTCGCGCCGGCGGCCGATCTCGACAAAGCCGTGAAGCTTGTAAAAGCGCTGACCTGCAACATTGCCGGGACGTACCTCGAGCAATATGCGCTTTGCAGCATGCATCCGGGCCCAGTCGACAAGATGGTTCAGCAGCGCCGAGCCACGGCCACCGCGCTGGAGTTCCGGCAGTATGCTGATATTGAGCAAATG
>JAPLRA010000415.1 GCA_026399445.1 Sulfuritalea sp. | reverse complement strand
CCTTGTCGTTGTTGCTCAGGAAAAACCGGCGTGTAAGCTCGCGCTGTACGCGAACCATGGCACTGACCGCGTCGTCAATGGGTGTGTTGGGCAGCAGCACGACGAATTCTTCTCCACCATAGCGGGCCAGCGTGTCCTGGGGACGAATGGTTTCGCGTGCCACCTGCGACAGATGCACCAGCGCCGCATCACCCACCGCGTGTCCGAGGCTGTCGTTGAGCTTCTTGAAGTTATCGATGTCGAGCATCGCCAGGCTGAGTGATCCGCCCTGACGACGGAGACGAGCGACTTCGCTTTCCAAGGCCTCATCCATGCCCTTGCGGTTGAGTGCGCCGGTCAGGGCATCATGCCGGACCAGGTCGCTGGCGTGCGCCAACTCGTTCTGGAGGCGCGTTACTTCACCTTCGGCTTCATGCACCCGGGTACGCATGATGCTCAGCTCGTCACGCGAACGCGCTGCGTTGATCTGAACGGTTCGGGTTTCACGCATCACTTCGTCGAGCACATCCGACAACTCGGTGATGTCATTGGCCTTGCTGATCCGTTCCGCGCATTTCTCGATTTTGTCGTGATAGCCGCTGGTGGTTTCGGAAAAGTCGCCAAGACGGTCGACAAAGGTAGCGAGCATCACCTTAAGCCGGTCCTTGGCATCGTTCAAGCTCTTCTTGAGCGAGCTCTGCTTGATGATGACGTCCTTCATGCGACGCTCGACGTCATCCAGCTGGCGCAGATTGAGCGGCTGGCTGACGAGTTCGCGCACAACACTGATCTGGCCTGCCAGCCATTGATCATCAACCACCAGTTCACTGATGTTGTCGATAATCAGATGCACCAGATGCAGCAGGGCGGTTTTCAGTTCCGCCTGGTCTTCGGCAACATACTGGGCTCGATAGCTGAGTTTCTTCAGGCGATCGGCGAGGCCGCCGAGTTCCGTTTCGTCGCGAGCGGCCTTGACCGCCGCGGCAATCTCTGCCGACTCGCGAGCCAGATCCGGGCTTTCGGCCAGGATGATGGACAAGGTGTTGTTGAGCAGTTGAGCAATCAGTTCCTGAAGCTCGCCAATGCCGCCGCGCGATGCCGGTTGATCGCGTCCGGCAGCTGCTGCCACTGGCCTGCCTCCCGGTGCGACCGATGGTGCGGGGGCCGCGGCTGACGAGTCAGGCACCACGCCAGATGCCAATTCACTGCTGTCGCCGACGGGCGTGTGAGACCATGAACGAACCGCCGACTGCAGCCGCGAAAACAGCAATTCTGGCGAATTGGAGACAGACAGAACGTGCTCGACGGTTTCCTTCTTCTTGGCCGCTGTCAGCCCGGCGTGATGGGTGTCGAACTGCTGCACGAGTTCCCGGATCAGCGACGACCAGGCGAGCGGTTCCGCGCCCGGCTTTGCCAGCAGATCATTCAGTGCTGTGCCCAAGCCATCCCAGTTGGCTCCGGCAATGGCGGTCTCCAACTGCCGGGCAAAACGGATCTGCTCCGCGGAATCGCGCGGCAGTGCGGCGTGCAAGGCCTTGAGCGAGCGCTCCGGAAACGGTTCGGCAATTTTCGAACCGGTGATTTCGTGATAGATCGAACGATAATTGTCCGGTGTCGGTGGCGTCTTGTTCATCGCCAGGCGACGCAGCGTTTCGCGGGCAATCTCGAATGGCTGGGTGGGTTTTGTCATGTCGGATTACTCCACCAATCCGTGTTCGAGGCCGTAACGGATCAGTTCAGCAGTGCTTTTCAGACCCATCTTTTCCAGCAGACGGGCGCGGTAGGTGCTAACGGTCGCAACACCCAGGTTCAGCTTTTCGGCGATTTGCGTCAGCGTGTTGCCGGTGGAGATGAGCACCAGCACCTGGTATTCGCGATCGGTGATCCTTTCATGCGGTGACTTCTCGGTGTTTTCCGAAATCGCTTCGGCCAGTTGCTGGGCCACGGCCGGGCTCAGGTACTTCTTGCCTGATGCCACTTGTCGAATGGCGGTGACCAGCTGTTCGGGCGCGCTCTGCTTGGTGAGATAACCCGAGGCGCCCGCCTTCAGGGCGCGCACTGCGTACTGCTCCTCGGGATGCATGCTAAGAATCAGCACCGGCAAACGCGGAAACTCCTTCTTCAACTGCTTCAGGGTATCGATCCCGTTTCGATTGGGCATCGACACGTCGAGCAGGAACACATCCCAGGTCTGTTGCCGTGCGAGTTGCAGGGCTTCGGCGCCATCGTCGGCTTCGCCGGTAACAAGCAGATCCTCGGTTTCCGAAAGGATCTGTTTGAGGCCCTGCCGCACAATGGCATGGTCATCAGCAATAAGGACGTGGATCTTGTCGGCCATGGCTTAAAACAAGTTACGCTGCAATTCTTCTTCGCTCGGTGGCTCCACACCTGCCCGCTCAGGAACACGCAGGATGATGTGAGTACCGGCGTGCTCTGCCGGGCCGATGGAAAATTCTCCGGCAAGGCTCAATACCCGCTCGCGGATACCGCGCAGGCCAAAGGACTTCGGCTTCTGCATGTCCGCTTCGGAAATGCCGCGACCATTGTCCCTGATCTCCAGCACGATGTTACCGCGTTCGCGCCGCAAACGCATCACAACAAGCGATGCATGTGCATGTTTGGCGACGTTGGTCAGCGCCTCCTGGGCGATGCGGAATAGCGCCAGCGAAGTATCGGGTTCCGGCTCGAGGGTATCTTCGTCGCACTGCACCCGGCACGGAATGCTGAAACGCTGAGTGAAGTCCTCCGCCTGACATTCAATGGCGGCGGACAGGCCGAATTCCTTGAGGATGCCGGGACGCAATTCGCGGGCGACGCGACTGGCCGTGCTCATTGCCTGGTCGAGCAAGGTTTCAATCGAGTGAGCCTTCTCGCGCAGGCGATCGGAACCCTCCGGCAACTTGCTGGCCAGATGGGCTGCCTCGATTTTCATGAACACCAGGATGGAACCGAGTTCGTCGTGGATGTCGCGCGAGATCCGTTCCCGCTCTTCCTCCTTGACGGCCTCGAGGTGAGTGGAAAGCTCGGCAAGTTGTTGTCGCGAGGCGCGCAACTCGGCTTCGCTTTCCTTGCTGTCGCTGATATTGGTGGCGATCCCGCGCCATTCGACAACGCCAGAATCGAAGCGATGAGGCGTCGATCGCAGGTTGATCCATTTCTGCCGGGTGCGACCGCGGGTATGGCCTTCCCAATTGAGCAAAGTGCCCTTGGCCGCGGACTCGCGCAAGGCGTTTTCGAGGCTTTTTCGCCGATCGGCTTCAAAGGCTTCGAACAATCGACCGGCTGATGCCAGCAGATCCTGCTGCTTCAAGCCGAAAAGCTTCTGGCAGCCTTCACTGACGAACAGAAACCTGAACTCGCCTTCGGCGTCACGACGCAGGTGGAACAGCATGCCCGGCAGGTTGGACGCCAAGGCATCAAAGCGCGCCTGGCTCTCGTTGAGCATTTCCAGCGCGGCACGGTGATCGGCGCGATGCCGGGCTTCCCTGACTTCGCGCTCGACAGCGGGAATCAGGCGTTCCAGCCGATCGGCATCGATCACGTCGCGCGCGCCCGCTTTCATCGCCCGTTGCGTACCGCGTTCGTCGTTGGGGCCGGCGACAAGAATCAACGGCAGGTCAAAGCCTGATTCATCGATCTGTCGCACCGCGGCCTGGACCGAGAGCGAGGAAACGCCCGGGATGTACAGCACCGCGTCCCAAGGCTGGTCGCGCAATGCAGTGCGCAAGCCTGCAGGTGTTCCGATGCGGTGAAATTCACCGGCTTTGTCCGCCTCGGCAAACACCGGAAGAAGATGCGCCGCAACCTCGTCGGACGCGGCGATGACGAGTAGATGCAAAGGCTGGCGGGGAGATGAACTGGCGACCATGAGCAACGTCGAATGGAACAAATGCGGAGTTTATAGCAGCGCATCGGCTCCGCTATAATTCGATTTGAGCCGGCATAGCTCAGTTGGTAGAGCAACCGCCTTGTAAGCGGTAGGTCGTCAGTTCGATTCCGACTGCCGGCACCAGTAGCACCAAGGCCCCCAGCGATGGGGGCCTTTTTTTCGCCGTCCCGCCAGCGCCGACTACTGCCCCGAACGGACTCATTGCGCATGCGACATAGTTCCTCTTCATCAGCGGTGATTGGAGGTACGATGTACATATCGCATCAGATGCAGCCCCATATCAACTGACTTGGAGAACGACTATGTTCACAATCACAAAGGCGGCCCGGTCCGTCCTGAAGTGCGCCGTGATGGTTACTCTTGTCTCATCGCTTGCCGCCAACGCCGCAGCCCCTGTTCCCCCGGTGGCGCCGCCGCCCGCGCCAAAGCCAAAGGTAAAGCCCTATTCAGGAACCGTTCAGAACGATGTGACCGGCGCCTACGAATATCGCACCCGAATTCTCGATGGGAAACCGGAGTGCCGACGCTTTTCTGCCGAATCCGACGCCGCATTTCTCGACGACAAAATGCAAAGCGAGGCCAAGGTTGCACTGCTGCAGAAGATCGGCGCGGCCGCCGAAGCAAGCGGCTGTCTGGCACGCTAGCCGGATTGCCTGGATCGAGAAAAAACTAGGCCACCAGCGCGAGCTGGTGGCCTGTTAAATGGTGGGGCGGCGGGAATTGAATAACTCTTTATAATCCGCGCTATTACTGAGTAAGTCTGAGTGATAAATATCAAGTTGCCCCCAAAGCTGCCCCCTTGTCTTACGCCCCATTTTTTTCAATCAAAGTGTCGGTCAGTCCTTTGCGGTACTCGCCGTTGTTCGCATGGCCGTTAGCCGAAGCATTCACGCACCGACTGACCCGACCCTCAAGTTGGCATATCGGAGTGAAACAGCCTTGCACTTACCTGCGGTTTGAATTGCAAAGAGCGCTTGGTGACTTCCGTCAGACAGCAGGCGGGGAATAATGAGCGAGACTGAATCTGGGGCTCAGCTTTTGATGGATGCTATTCACCACGCTCTATGGCTATCCCCACTTCGGCACCAGGAAGTGGCGCTAACTTGGTCAATGTCAGGTGCAACCAAGGAACCCCAAACTCCATCTGAATAACAGTGGCCATGCCTTCGGCCAATGACTCGACCAGTTCACGAGGTTGCTCCAGGGCGAACCTGCGCAGGCGCTCGACGAGTGCGCCATAATCTACAGTGTGTTCGATGCGATCGGTGATGCAAGCAAGGCTAGACGGCAGAGCACATTCGAGATCCAGCATGATGGGTTGAGGTGTTAATTTCTCCCATTCGTAATAGCCAATCCATGCGTCCAAGCATAGGCGACGTACAAAGATACGGTTACGCCGAAGTTGGTCCTTTCCGGCGCTTATCGGAAATGACCTGACGACAGGAGACGTTGAAGTCACTATGCGCCACGTTGGCCACGTTCAGCCGCTTCCAGCGTGTTCGCCAGCAGCATGGTAATGGTCATCGGACCGACGCCACCTGGCACCGGGGTGATGGCGTCGGCGACTTCCTTGGCGGTTTCGAAATCGACGTCGCCGCAAAGCTTGCCTTCCGGGGTGCGGTTGATGCCGACGTCGATCACCGTGGCGCCGGGCTTGATCATGTCGCCGGTGATCATTTTCGCGCGGCCGACGGCGGCGACCAGGATGTCGGCGCGGCGGGTATGGAAGGCGAGATCCTTCGACTGAGAATGGCAGATGGTGACGGTGCAGCTCTGTGCCAGCAGCAGCATGGCCATCGGCTTGCCGACGATGTTGCTGCGGCCGACGATGACGACTTCGGCGCCCTTCAGCGGCACCTTAGCGCTCTCCAGCATTTTCATGACGCCGTAGGGCGTGCAGGGAATGAAGCGTGGATTGCCCTGCATCAGCGCACCTACGTTCTCGGCGTGGAAACCATCGACGTCCTTTTCCGGCGCAATGGCTTCGAGCACCGCTTCCGAATCGAAGTGCTTTGGCAGTGGCAGTTGCACCAGAATGCCGTGTACCGTCGGATCCGCGTTCAGCTCGTCGATGCGCTTGAAGACTACGGCCGGATCGACGTCCGGCGCATAGTCATCGTGGATCGAACGCATGCCGGCCTTCTCGCAGGCGGTGACCTTATTGCGGACATAGACTGCGGAAGCGGGGTCCTCTCCGACCAAGATAACGGCGAGGCAGGGCGTAATGCCCTTGTCCTTGAGGGCGGCGGCGCGTTGCGCGATTTCCTCTCGGACCTGTGTGGACAGGTTGTTCCCATCAATGATTGTTGCACTCATAACTATTGCTCCATCCTACGAAATTGAATTTGAACCAACTGTCGGCCGACGGGACCAACCCCCGAAGACAACGTACGGGTAAAAATGACCACTCTGGGTCGATTTAGCGCTCCCGTTCTCTTTCCGACACCCCATCAAATACCTGGGGTAGCGATTGCCCGTACGCTTTAGCTTGTCGCAAGGAGTGACTGCGAACGGGTCTTAGTTATGGAATCATCCAGCGAATCAATAGCCAATTGGAGCGTTACATCAATTGGCTAATGGATATGAGGCGACGAGCCGAATCCTTGAGGCCTCTATCTTCGAATAATTGGCGTTTCGTACCTATCATTACTACAGGTGTCACAAATCTATGGTGCTGCCTGCACTTCATTTTGTCCGCTGCGCCAAACTGCGATCGGTTGCCTCAGGACCGCAACATTGACGAACGGAGATTGCTTGAAACTCACCGCGTTAAACGGACTGCCGACTTCGAGTCTGGGATGTTTTGAACCGAATCGACGTCTCGCTCCCGTAGTTGCAGCGGTCAGAACTGCGTCCAGTGCAACGCCGGCTTCTAGAAAGCGGTCAATTTCATCGAAAAGAGCATGGCCGTGTTCCACGCCCATGCTTCCCGCATCGGTTCCGACCAACAGCGGAACGCCAATCTCGGCCGCAAGTCGCAGATGCTCAGCGTGTGCGTCAAGAATT
>JAPLRA010000270.1 GCA_026399445.1 Sulfuritalea sp. | reverse complement strand
CGCCAACCTCGAGAAAAAGATCGTCGCCGGGGCACGCTTCATTCAGACCCAGTTCTGCTTCGACCTGGCCTTGTTCGAAGAATTCATGCGCGAAGTACGCCACCGCGACTTGCATCGCCGCGCCCACATCATCGTCGGCGTCGGCACACTGAGCAGCGCAAAAGCCTTGGGCTGGATGGCCCGTCATGTGCCGGGCGTACATGTTCCGTCGGCCTTGCTGACGCGCATCGAGAAGGCGGCCGACCAGCAGGCGGAGGCCAAGTCCTGCTGCATCGAGACCATCTGGGCGCTTGCCGGCATCGAAGGCGTGGCGGGCGTTCACGTGATGGGACACAAGAACGAGGACGTACTCGCCGAGATCATTACCGAGTGCGACCTGCGCCGCCAAACCCGTTTGCATACTGCATACGCATGACCGTTTGATATTACTGGGGACACAGCAATGAGTGACACGAATCAACAGGAACAGCAATTGATCGAATGGCTGGCCGACATGAATGAGGACGAGGCCTTTGCCCTCGCCAAGAAGATGCTGCTGGAAGAAGGCATCGATCCCTTGCGGGTGATGGACCTGTGCCGCCGGGCCATGGACATCGTCGGCAAGCGTTTCGAGGAGGGCGAATATTTCCTGCCCGAACTGGTGCTGGCCGGCGAGATGCTGGAGAACATCAGCGCCATCGCCAAGCCGCTGATCAAACAGGCACCCGGCGAGGCGCCGAAGAAACTCGGCAAGGTGCTGATCGGCACGGTGCATGGCGACCTGCACGACATCGGCAAGAACATCGTCAGCTTCATGCTCGACATCAACGGCTTCGAGGTCAAGGACATCGGGATCGACGTGCCGGTGAAGACCTTCATCGACGAGATTCGTGCCTACGAGCCCGACGTGGTGGGCCTATCGGGTTTCCTCACGTTGGCCTTCGAGTCGATGAAAGAGACCATCGCGGCCTTCGAGAAGGAGGGCATGCGCGAGAAATTCAAGGTGATGATCGGTGGTGGCCAGATTGACGAGACCGTGCGGGCTTATACCGGTGCAGACGCCTTCGGCATCAATGCAGTCGAGGCGGTGAACCTGTGCCGCGGCTGGACGGAGAAAGCGGCATGAACGCCCCCCAACCCGCTCCCGACGCCAAGGTCGCCTATGACGCGCGTTGGAAGCGCATCCTCGATTGCGTGGCACTGAAGCAGGCCGACCGCATGCCGGTGGCCATGTACGCGACCTTTTGGCTGGCACGTTACGGCGGCATCACCAACAAGGAGCTGATGTATGACTACGAGAAGACCGCCGCGATCGCCGAGCGCGCCGTGCTCGAATTCGAGCCGGATGCCTGCATATCCATGGTCGGTGCCAACGCCTTGGGGCCGGTATTCGATGCCACGGACTACAAGCAACTGACCTGGCCGGGCCACGGCGTAGATGACAACCAACCTTACCAGTATCTCGACCGCGAGTACGTGAAGGCCGAGGAACTTAGCGAACTGGTTCGCGATCCCACTGCCTTTTACCTCAACAAGTACCTGCCGAGGATTTTTGGAGCGTTCGAAGGTTTCGAGCATTTTCCGGTCATGCCCGGAATGTTCTATTTCCGCGCCATCACCGGTCTGCGTCCATTCGCCAGTCCGGACTTACGCAAGGCGCTGCGCCGAGTGCTCGACGCGGCCGACGAAGTCGAGACTTACATGAATCATGCTGGAAAGTGGAATCAGCGCATCGCGTCGCTCGGCTTTCCGCTAATCAACGGCAGTGCCTCGGGCGCACCTTACGACGTAATTGCGGACTACTTCCGTGGTGCAACGGGAATGATGAAGGACCTGTTCCGGCACAAGGAACTGTTGCTCGAAGCCATCGATATGATGCGGCACAATCTCGTGCGCATGACCATAGCCAACGCCAAGGCGTCGGGTAACCCCATCGTATTCATCCCCATCCATTGGGCGCCGGACGCCTTCATGTCCACCAAACAATTCGAGACCTTCTGGTGGCCAAGCTTCCGCCAGATGATGCTCGATATGATCGATGCAGACCTCATTCCCATGCCGCTATGGGAATCCGACTGCACCAAGCGTCTCGAGATCATCAAGGACATCCCTGCGGGCAAATGCATGTACTGGTTCGAGCGCACCGACATCGTCAAGGCCTATGAGGTTCTCGGCGACCGAGTCGCCTTGCGCGGCAACCTTTCGCCATCGATGATGACCACGGGAACGCCGGCGGACGTCGACGCCGCAGTCAAGCGTTTGGTCGACGAGATCTGGAACAAAGGCGGTAGCCTGATACTTGACACGGCCTTCGGAATTCCGGACGAGACGCCAATCGAGAACGTTCGTGCGATGTTCGATTCGGCGCGTAAGTACGCCGGCTGATATCAATGCGTGCCGCCCGTGGCTTCGACGTCCTGCGAGAGGTGGCCAATGCTCCCCCGCTCGTACGTCGTTCGCCGGTCGGCGAGAAGCAACGGCTGAAGGCGCTTGAGCTGGTCCGTTGTGAACAACTGGTCGACACTGCATATTGCTACACCATCGTCCCGCTTGAGGCGCCGCAGCAGCGAT
>JAPLRA010000259.1 GCA_026399445.1 Sulfuritalea sp. | reverse complement strand
CCGCATGTCTTCGAGCGCACACGACCGGACGGGAAGGTGCTTGAGATTCGAGGCGCCCCCCTGCCTGACGGCGGATTTGTCACCATCTACACAGACGTCAGCGAACGTAAACGCGCTGAGGCTGAGGCCATCCGCGCCGGGATTGAGCGCGATGTCAGCCGCACAGGCCTGGCCCAGATCCTTGGAGGCAGTTCGGTGGCGACCTTCGTACTCGATCGGGATCACAAGGTCGCCTACTGGAACCACGCCTGCGAAAACCTGACCGGCGTCAGCGCAACGTCGGTATTGGGTACCCGCAACCAGTGGCAGCCCTTCTATTCCAGCGAACGGCCGGTGATGGCCGATCTGATCCTCTCCGGTGGAGCCGAGGACGCGGTCGACCAGCATTACCGGACGAAATGGCAACACTCGAAACTGATTGAGGGCGCCTACGAAGCGGAAGACTTCTTCCCGAATTTTGGTGAAGAAGGACGCTGGGTGTTCTTCACGGCGGCACCACTGCGGGATGAAAACGGACAAGTGGTGGGCGCGATCGAAACCCTGCAGGACGTCACGGAACGACGCCGGGCCGAGGCCTCACTGAAGGACAGAGCCGAACAGGAAAATCTGCGTACGACCTCCTATTTTCAGGAAGTCCTGACCAACCTGCCCTTTGGCGTTCTTGTGCTCGACACGAACCTCAACACCATCTTCTGGAACGACAAGGTCGAGACCCTGTTTGGCCTGACCAAAGGCTCGATTGCAAAGGGAGGAACGGTGAAGACCAGTTTGCGCATCCTCGCGCAAAACGGCTTCTATGGCCCGGGCGACGCCGACGAACAGACCAATACCCGTTTCGAGTATCTCGCCAAGTTCCCGGCGAACTCGGTTGAACTCCACAATCCGGAAGGTGGCACCCTGCTGGTGCGGACAGCCCCGGTCTTGATTGATGGCGAGCCCGCGGGCCTCGTTTTGTTGCAGGAAGACATCTCCGAACGCAAGCTCGACGAGCAGCGCGTACGTGAGCGTGACATGGAGAAATCGCTGTCAGTTCTGCGCCATGCCGTTGGCAATATCAGCCAGGGCATCTCGATGTTCGACGCCAACCTCAAACTCGTGGTTTGCAATCACAGATTTCTGGAACTTCTCGATCTCCCGGAATCTCTCGGCACGCCTGGTACTCCATTCGAAACCTACATTCGCTACAACGCCGAGCGCGGCGAATACGGTCCGGGCGATGCCGATGAGCAGGTGCAGATGCGAGTACTCCAGGCGCTCCGCTCTGAGCCGCATGTATACGAACGCGAACGTCCGGACGGGTCGGTCATCGAGGTTGTCGGCAAGCCACTGCCGGAAGGCGGCTTCATCACCACTTACACCGATGTCACCGAGCGCAAACGCAGTGAGACGGCTCTGCGGGAATTCAACGCGACACTGGAACGCAAGGTGACAGATCGTACCGAGGCGCTGCAGAAGACCCTGACGGACCTCGGTGCGACACAGGCGCGTCTGGCACAGATCATTGATGGCAGTCCGATCGCTGCATTCGTTCTTGACCGCGACCACCACGTAACGCACTGGAACCGCGCCTGCGAGAAACTCACCGGCGTGCAGGCCGAATCTATCCTGGCAACCAACAATCAATGGCGGGCCTTCTACAGCAGCGAACGGCCGATGATGGCCGACCTGATCGTTTCCGGAGAGTCGGAGCGCGAAGTCGCGCGCCACTATTCAAGGTGGCGACGCTCCGAACTCATTGACGGCGCTTTCGAGGCCGAGGAATTCTTTCCCAATTTCGGCAAGGAAGGATGCTGGTTGTACTTTACCGCCGCGCCGCTGCGCAACCCGGCCGGGCAAGTGATCGGGGCCATAGAAACCCTGCGTGACATCACCGAGCAACGGCGCGCCGAGGCCGGCCTGCAGGATAGGGCGGAAGCCTTGCAGCAAGCCCTGTCGGAACTGGGCGTGGTGATCCAGAATCTCGAGCAGACGCAGGATGAACTGGTGCGCAGCGAAAAACTCGCGGGTCTGGGATCGATGGTGGCGGGAATTGCCCACGAGCTCAACACGCCGATCGGTAACAGCCTCATGGTGGCGACCCACCTGGTTTCGACCAGCAAGAAGATGGGAGAAGCTCTCAAAGTCGGATTGAAACGCTCGATGCTCGATGAGTTCCTGACGAACACCGATTCCGCCGGCGATGTTCTGGTCCGCAACCTGAACAAGGCGGCCGAACTGGTGTCCAGCTTCAAGCAGGTCGCCGTCGACCAGACCAGTTCGCAAAGACGCAGTTTCAAACTTGCAGAAATGGTTGCGGAAGTAGTAACGACGCTTGGACCGACCATTCGCAAGACACCCTACGTCATCGAACAGGACATCCCCGACGACATAGCCATGGAAAGCTTCCCAGGACCGCTAGGTCAGGTGATGACCAACCTGATCAACAACAGCATCATTCACGGCTTCGACGGTTGCCCTGCCGGCCGGATTCGCATCGAAGCCGAGAAAGGTCAGAGCGGTGACAGTGTCATTCTGAAAATCAGCGACAATGGCAAAGGCATATCGCCGGATGTCCTGCCGCGAATCTTCGATCCGTTTTTTACCACCAAGCTCGGACAGGGTGGCAGTGGTCTCGGCCTGAATATCGTGCACAACATGGTATTCAGCATCCTCGGCGGGCGAATCAGTGCTACGAGTGTTCCCGGCAAAGGAACCTGCTTCACAATCACGCTGGCCACCACCGCTCCGCAGCAGGATCAGTCCCCGCTGAAATCAGGAACTCTTGCGGAAGGCCGGGGCCACCGCCATAAATGACTCAACCACCCGCGGATCAAATTTCCCCCCGGAATCCTGCCTGATCATCTCAAGCGCCTGCTCGTGGCCGATTGCCGTGCGCCACGGGCGCGGAGAAGTAATCGCCAGGTAGCAGTCAGCGACCGCGACAATCCGTCCCGACAAAGGAATATCTTCGCCCTTCAGTCGATTCGGGTAGCCCGAGCCATCGAAATTCTCGTGGTGCGACAGCGCAAGTTCGCCAGCGAGACTGAAGACGCGGCCCCCTCTTACCGCGGCCAGGACCTCCTGCAACATCAAGGCGCCAAACTCCGCATGCCTGCGAACCTGAGTCAGGTCTTCCGCCGAAAGAGCAGCCGCACTTTCCAGCATGTTTGAGGGGATCTGGTGATTACCAATGTCAGCCAGCACGGCTGCACGCTCGAGCATCTCCGGAAGATGGCGTTCGATACCTCGAACAGTGTCCATTTCTTTCAACCGTGAAGCGATGTCCCGACTGAGCCTGCCGCGATCGACAGCATGGGAAACCGGAAGGTAGGACGCGTGCGCCGTCAACTTCGCCAACAGCGCGACTTCGGCACTCTGGTCGAGCCTGGACTGTTCTACATACTCAAAGTTGTCGTAGGCAAGGACGATCTTCATGCAAAATATGTCGATCAAGGCCAATTCTGTTTCGCTGATCTTTTTTGCGCCACCGATATAAACGACAACGTCGCTCAGGTTCGGCATGGGTACCAGATAAATCGATCGTTTGTCATCGATATGCGTGACGCCGCCGGAAAACACCTGGGTAACATGCTCGATGCTTTCCGCAT
>JAPLRA010000279.1 GCA_026399445.1 Sulfuritalea sp. | reverse complement strand
TCCTTGCGCAAGGCGGTGACGTCATACGGCTGCTCATGACCGGCCATCATGTTCCTGATCACCAGCGCACGGTCTTCCGGTGCAATCCAGTCAGTCCCTGGCCGCCCCGTTGCTTCGTCCGCCGTATAGCCGAACATCTGTTCCGCGCGCGAGTTCTGTTCGAGGCAGAGGCCCTTTTCAGAGATGAAGATGGCCTCGAACGACGCCTCGCTGAGTCCGCGATACTTCTCGCGGGTTTCCTCCAGCGATTCTTCCACCCGCTTGCGCTCGGTGATGTCGGTGTGAAGGCCGACCACCGCGCCTTCCAGTGAGTTCGCCAAACGGAAGGTATGCGCCTGAATCCAGCGCGTCTCCCCGTCCTCGCGCACGATCCGGAACTCCACCCGCGCACTTTCCCGGTCGCGGTTCATGGCAATCAGGCGCTGCACCCGCTCGCGATCATCGGCATGCATCCACTCGCCCCAAGCGGTCGGATCATTCATCAACTGGGCACGGGGATGGCCCCAGATACGGTCGAATGCGGGGCTGATGTAGTAGATGCGGCTGTAGTCTCTGGCCGCCTTGAAAAAAACCTGATCGATGCCCTCGGCCATTTCGCGGAACAGCTCTTCGCTCTGCGACAGATCGGCCAGTATCTGCGTCTCGCGCTCGCGCATCTGCCACAGGCGGAACAGCATGCCGGCGACGAGCCCGAGCAACAGCAGTGTCATAGTCACCACCACCAAGGCTCGCGTGCGCCAGGGTGCCAGGACGTCATCCCGACTCGCTCCGACAATGAAATAGAAGGGGTAGTGCTGCAAGGCGTGAATACTGACAATGCGTTGAATGCCATCCACCTGGGCAGCAAACTGCAGGGTCGCCGGCCCGTTGCCCGCGACCAGGCTCTGCACGATCGGGTGCTCCGCACTCAGTGGCCGGTTGACCTCCATCGGCAGATGGGGAGTACGCACCACCAGGGTCTGGTTGTCGCTGCGACGCAAGGTGATCGATCCCTGGGGCCCCAAATCCAGAGACTGAAACAGCTTCTGCAGGTATTCGAGTTCAAGAATTCCGTAGATGATGCCGGCGAATTCGCCACGCGGGTCCCTCAGTGCTCTGGCGACGGCAATCACCTGGCGACCGGTCGTGCGACCCGTGACCACTTCCGAGAACACCAGATCCGCCTTCGGGCTATCCCGCAACATTTGAAAATAGTCGCGGTCGGAAACATTGATACGGGCGGTGCCGGCGCTGGCAGAGGAATACAGCGTATCGCCCTTGACATCCGTCACCCGGTAGCCGGCGATCTCCTTGAAATTGAACAAGCGGGAATCCAGCCGGGCATCGAGCTCTTGCGCGTAGCGTGGCACGGTTTGCGGATTCAGTGCTGCCACCGGAATCTCGCGCACCAGCGACTTCAAGTCGGCGTCGATGCGACGCAAGCTGGCATCGAGCCGCGCTTCAAAGATCGCCGCGTAATTGCGGGTCGCCACTTCGGCGGCGGCGATTTCTTCGCCACGAC
>JAPLRA010000236.1 GCA_026399445.1 Sulfuritalea sp. | reverse complement strand
CTGAATCCCGTCGTTTCCATCAGCCAGAAGGGCCTGACGCCTTCCGTCCTGGCGGAGATCGACCGCTGCCTCAAGGCCCACGAACTGATCAAGCTGAGACTTTACGGCATTGAACGGGACGTACGCGAGACCCTTTTCATAGAAATCTGCACGGCGCTCGGCTGCGCCGAGGTGCAGCACATCGGCAACCTGCTGGTGCTGTGGCGCGAGAATCCCAAGGACGCTGCCGCAGAAAAATCGGCTCCGGCGACACGGCGAAAGTCCGAACCGATGACCAAGAAGCAGGCCGCCGCGCGCAGCGAAACCCGAAACCGCAAACGCTAGACGCTAACGCCCCTTGCCTCTTTCCTGCAGCACCACCAGCGCGATTCCCAGCAGGGTTTGCACCAGATAGAGCGCACTCGACACGCCGTGCCAGGTGGTGAAGCGATCGCGCAAGGCGCTTTCCATCACCCGCCGCGGCAGGGCATCCGCCTGTAGCTGCGCCAGTATCGGCTGCACGCCGAAATGGCCGGCAACGGTCAGCGCGAGCATCAGCAGCACAATCCAGAACACGCCTGATTGAATCGCCCGCCAGCCCTTGGCAAACAGCACGAACAGGATCAGGTAGGCCCCACAGCCGATGCCGACCCACGCCGTGACGGTGAACATCGCGCCGGCCAGATTGCCCGCCATGCCGCGGTCGGCAAGCTGGGTAAACAGCACGGGAGCGGCAATCAAGCCGATCGCCAGCAGACCGCCGACCCAGGCAGCAATTGCGATGCTGTAGAGCGCCGACGCGAGGCTTCTCATCTCAAACGTACTTGACGTCGAGGATTTCGTACTCGCGACGGCCGCCCGGTGTCTGCACCTCGGCCACGTCGCCGGCAAACTTGCCGATCAACGCACGCGCGACGGGAGAATTCAGCGACAGCATGCCGGCCTTGATGTCGGCCTCGTCGTCACCGACGATCTGGTAGGTCACCTTGCTGCCGCTGTCCATATCTTCCAGTTCGACCGTTGAGCCAAAGACGACGCGGCCATCGGCATCCAGCGATGCCGGATCGATGATCTGCGCATTACCGAGCTTGCCTTCGACTTCCTTGAGGCGCCCCTCGATGAAGCCCTGGCGTTCCTTCGCAGCATCGTATTCGGCATTCTCCGAGAGGTCGCCGTGCGAGCGCGCCTCGGCAATGGCGGCGATCACAGCCGGGCGATCCACAGTCTTCAAGCGCTGCAATTCCTTGCGCAACAGTTCCGCGCCGCGCAGGGTGATGGGAAATTTTCCGCTCATGGTTTTAGCTCTGCATGCAAGGCCTGCAGGGAATAGGTTTCGAGGCCGTCATGACGCATGCCGGCGCAGGCGGCACGGCCGCCTTCGACGGTGGTGAACAGCGTTACCTTGGCGCTCAGCGCAGAAGTGCGGATCGAGCGCGAATCGGCAATCGCGGTGCGCTTTTCCTCGACCGTATTGACGATCAGCACGATCTCGCCGTTCTTGATCATATCCACGATATGGGGCCGACCTTCGGTCACCTTGTTCACCATGCCGACCGGGATGCCGGCCGCCTCGATCGCGCCGCCCGTGCCGCGCGTGGCAACCAGCGAAAAACCAAGCTCATGCAGTTCCCGTGCGACCTCGACCGCCTTCGGCCGATCCGCCGGCTTGACGCTGAGGAATACCTTGCCGGACTTCGGCAGGCGCGTGCCGGCGGCGAGCTGCGACTTGACGAAGGCCTCGCCGAAGCTGCGACCGACGCCCATCACCTCGCCCGTGGATTTCATCTCGGGTCCGAGGATGGTATCGACGCCGGGAAACTTGATGAAGGGGAAAACAGCTTCCTTCACCGAGAAATACGGCGGGATGATCTCCCGGGTCACACCCTGATCGGCCAGACTGCGGCCTGCCATGCAGCGCGCGGCGATCTTCGCCAGCGGCAGGCTGGTGGCCTTGGAGACGAAGGGAACGGTGCGTGATGCGCGCGGATTGACTTCCAGCACGTACACCACGGCATCGGCGCCACTGCCCTGAATGGCGAACTGCACGTTCATCAGACCGACGACATTGAGGCCCTTGGCCATCATCTCGGTCTGACGCCGCAACTCATCCTGAATCTCCGGCGAAAGGGTGAAAGGCGGCAGCGAACAAGCCGAGTCGCCCGAATGCACGCCCGCCTGCTCGATGTGTTCCATGATGCCGCCGATCAAGACCTGCTTGCCGTCGCTCAGCGCATCGACATCGACTTCGGTGGCATCGTTGAGGAAGCGGTCGAGCAGCACCGGGGAGTCGAAGGACACCTTGATCGCATCGCGCATGTAGCGCTCGAGATCCTTCTGCTCATGGACAATCTCCATGGCGCGGCCGCCGAGCACGTAGGAAGGCCGCACTACCAGCGGATAACCGATCTCGGCCGCCAGGCGGATCGCATCCGGTTCGGTGCGCGCTGTGCGATTCGGCGGCTGCTTGAGGCCGAGGTCGTGCAGCAGCTTCTGGAAGCGCTCGCGGTCCTCGGCGGCGTCGATCATGTCGGGGCTGGTGCCGATGATGGGTACGCCATTCGCCTCGAGCTCGCGCGCACGCTTCAGCGGGGTCTGGCCGCCGAATTGGACGATGACGCCGGTCGGCTGTTCGACGTGGACGATTTCGAGGATGTCTTCCAGCGTCACCGGTTCAAAATACAGGCGATCCGACGTGTCGTAGTCGGTGGACACGGTCTCTGGATTGCAGTTGACCATGATGGTCTCATAGCCATCCTCGCGCATGGCGAGCGCCGCATGCACGCAGCAGTAGTCGAATTCGATGCCCTGGCCGATGCGGTTGGGACCGCCACCGAGCACCATGATTTTCTTGCGCGATGTCGGCCGCGCTTCGCACTCTTCCTCGTAGGTCGAGTACATGTAGGCGGTGGAGGTCGAAAACTCGGCG
>JAPLRA010000470.1 GCA_026399445.1 Sulfuritalea sp. | reverse complement strand
GCCCTTCAAGGCAGCCTGCGCCTTCTCCATCGGCAGTTCCAGCATCTGCAGGATCACGGGTTGATCCTTGCCGAGCATTTCGCCAGCCGCTATGCGAAAAACCAGGGCGTATCCGATTTGCCCGGCGGCGCCGGTCACTGCAACACGAACGGGGGCTTTTGCCATTTGTAGAACTCCTGTATCAATTTGAATCGATTGGACAAGACTGCAAGAAAGCGGATCGATCTGGAGGCGCGCTGCAAAACGCAACTTTACGCCGATACGGCTGGACCGTTAGCATGAATGTTAATTCCTGTGCTGCGCTGTGTCAATATCTGTCAAATGTCTTATATAAGACATAAGATGTGGTGTGGACGAGCTTTGGAAAATGTGGTCAAATGCCCTTCATGCCGGATTCCAACGTGTCTCCCAAGGTAACTTCCTCCGGGGCGGCGTCTTCGCCGACCTTCAGTCCCTTGTATCGTCAGATCAAAAGTCTGCTCCTGCAGCGACTCGAATCCGGTGAATGGCGCCCGGGCGAGGCCATTCCGAGTGAATCGGAGCTTGCTACCCGTTTCAATGTCAGTCAGGGCACCGTGCGCAAGGCCATCGACGAAATGGCGGCGGAGAATCTTCTGCTGCGCCGGCAAGGCAAAGGTACCTTCGTCGCCTCGCATGACGATCCGCGTGCCTTCTTCCGCTTTCTGCGCCTGGTGCCACTGGCCGGCGGCATCGAGCAGGCCCAGAGTGTTCCGCTCGAATGCTGGCGCGCCAAGGCCGGTCCGGAAGTTGCACGCATGCTCGAACTGAACATTGGCGATCCGATCAACATCGTACGTCGCCTGCTGCAGTTTGCCGGCAAACCCGTGGTGGTCGATGAAATCTACCTGCCGGGCAGTATTTTCGGCACGGTGACCCTCGAGATGCTGCGCGACTATCAAGGCTCGCTCTACAGCTTTTTTGAAAACCGTTTCGGCATCCGCATGATTCGCGCCGAAGAGCGCCTGCGTGCCGTACCGGCGGATCGCGCCAGCGCCGAGCTGCTGCGGGTGCCCGAGGGGAGCCCGCTGCTGTCCGTCGAGCGCGTCAGCTTTTCCTATGGCGACAAGCCGGTCGAGTGGCGGCGGGGGCTTTACTCGACGAATGACCATTGCTACTTCAACGAACTTGGCTAGTCCTGGGTATAAAATTTGTTTTGAACCTGAGACGGTATGTCTTATAGTGCAGCGCATCAAATTCGGAGGTATCTTGTTATGCCAGAGATGACCAAGCAGCGCCCAAAATATTTGGCGCTTCATGAAATCAGGCTTCCCCTGGCAGGGTTCGCCTCGATATTGCACCGCGTCAGCGGCGCCGGTCTTTTCCTCATGCTGCCGCTGCTGATCTGGCTGCTTCAATTGTCGCTCGGCTCGAGTGCCGAGAGTGCCGCGACGTTCGCTGCGGTCACCGGCAATCTGCTGGTCAAACTGATCCTGGTGGGTTTGTTGTGGGCTTTCCTGCACCACTTCTGCATGGGCATCCGCATCCTCCTGATTGACATTCATGTTGGCGTCGAAAAGCAGCAGGCGCACGCCTCTGCCGTGGCCGTAATGGTCGTCAGCCTTGCGCTGACTCTGATCTTCGGCCTCAAGCTGCTGGGAGCGTACTGATGAAACGACTTGTTGTCGGAGCTCATTACGGCCTCATGGACTGGCTGGCACAGCGCATCACCGGCGTCGTCATGGCGGTTTATACGTTAATAATTTTTGCGGCGACGCTGGGCGGCGTAACCGCTTCGCGTGAAGCCTGGCACGCCTTCATGGCCAACGGCTTCATCCGCTACATCACCTTCCTGTTCATCCTC
>JAPLRA010000116.1 GCA_026399445.1 Sulfuritalea sp. | reverse complement strand
CTTTCCTGCCCACCAGCAGGCCTGCCTGCGGCCCGCCCAGCAGCTTGTCGCCGGAGAAGGTGACGAGGTCGGCGCCGGCGGCGATCGCCTCTCTCGGGGTCGGTTCGTGCGGCAGCCCGTAGGCGGCCAGATCTGCCAGCGTGCCGCTGCCCAGGTCGATGACGAAAGGTAGATTGTGCTGGTGCGCCAGCGCAGCGAGTTCGGCTTCCGGTACCGCATGGGTGAAGCCGTGGATCGCGTAGTTGCTGGCATGCACCTTCATCAGCATCGCGGTGCGCGCATTGATGTTCTCGGCGAAATCCTTGAGGTGGGTGCGATTGGTGGTGCCGACCTCGACCAGCTTGGCGCCGGCGCGGCTCATGATGTCGGGTACGCGAAAGGCGCCGCCGATTTCGATCAGTTCGCCGCGCGAGACGATCACCTGCTTCTTCTGCGCCAGCGTGTTGAGCAGCAGGAACACGGCGGCGGCATTGTTGTTGACCACGGTGGCGGCTTCGGCGCCGGTGAGTTCGCAGAGCAGTTCATCGACCACGTTGTCGCGGTCGCCGCGGCCGCCCGACTCGATGTCATACTCCAGCGCACAGGGGCTGCGCGCGGCGGCGATCAACGCCTGCACCGCTTCTTCGGGCAACGGCGCGCGGCCGAGGTTGGTGTGCAGCACGGTGCCGGTGAGGTTGAACACCGGGCGCAACTTCGGCTGCATTTTCGCCGTGACGCCAGCGCCGACTTTTGCCAGTAGCGCGGATTCATCGGGGAGCGGGGCGCCTTCCTTGACGGCGGCGCGCGTTGCAGCGAGAACGTCGCGGATGGTGCCGGTGACCACGGCGCGGCCGTGGATGTCGGCCAGTGAAGCGAGCACTGCGGAAGACAGCAGGCGGTCGACGGAAGGGAGCTGCGAGAGTGGATTCATGATTTCACCCGGACCGGGTAGAAACGAGATGCAAACATTGTAGCGGCTTCCGGAGTTTTCGCGTGGTGTTTCGCCGCGTTGCACGAGCGGGGACGAACGTGTCAGTATTTGTCCGGCAGGAATAACGCACGGCGCAAAGCCGGCACCGAGAGGGGAATGGGAGCGACGATGCGGAATCGGGTGACGCCGTCGCCGTGGCAGCAAATGCTGGGTATTGAATCGAGCCCGGTGAGCCATCGCGAGCGTTGGGTATCGGCGCTGGGCGGCTTTGTCGGGCTGCTCGTGATCTATTTCGTCAGCCATGCCGTGGGCGGCGCACCGTCGGCACCGCTGCTGATTTTTTCGATCGGCGCCTCGACGGTGCTGGTGTTCGCAGTGCCGCACGGGTCACTGTCACAACCCTGGCCGGTATTCGGCGGCCATCTTGTGGCGGCGCTGATCGGCGTCGCTTGTGCGCGGCTGGTGCCGGGCCCTGCACTCGCCGCGGCGACTGCGGTGGGCCTGACCATTCTCGCGATGCACTACCTGCGCTGCATCCATCCACCCGGCGGGGCAACGGCGCTGGTGGCCGTGCTCGGCGGTCCGTCGGTGCAGGCGCTGGGCTTCGGTTTCGTGCTGGCGCCGGTGCTGCTCAATGTGCTGTTGTTGCTGGCGGCGGGCGTCGCCTTCAACGCATTTTTCCCCTGGCGCCGCTACCCCGCCTTCCTCGCGCGCCACTCCGCGGCGCCGGAGCCTGTCAGTGGCTACGACGCGATTTCGCATGAGGACTTCGTCTTCGCCCTGACACAAATGGATTCCTTCATCGACGTTTCCGAAGATGATTTGCTGCGCATCTACGGCTTGGCGACCGGAAGGCACCGCGAGATGGAAGAGCGGGCGGCCGCAGCCGCCCGCAGCGTCAACTCCTCTGCGCCGCCTTGAAGGCGGAGAAGTCCATTTTGCGGTAGTGCTTGCCGGAGACGAAGCGGTCGAGCAGCAAGGCGTCTTCCGGGCTCTTGAGGCCGCCGCGGATGCGGGCGACTTCCTTGCCCTGCGCATCGAGGAAGACCAGCACCGGATGGATGCCGCTGCTGTTGTAGCGCTCGATCACGGCGTGCTTGGGATCCTTTTCGGCAAGCTCGCTGAAATCGACATGGGTGCTGACATTGTTCTTCGAATACTGGCGACTGACGTCGGGCTGGCTGAGCACACTCACGGTGTAGCGGCAGGCCCCTCAGTGCTGGTAATCGCCGAAGTAGAGCATGACGTGCCGTTCCGGCGTCTTGGCGATCTGGGCCAGTGCGGCCTTGTCGTCGCCGGCCAGTGTCAGCACGCCGTCGAGGCGATCGGCGGCAAGCGCCGGCAGGCTCAGCGCTGCGGTGACGACAAATAGGGAAAGCAGGCGTCTCATCGGGGTCTCCTCGGGTTGTCTGTTGTGGTCCGACATGTCCACAGACAGCTTACTGCGGGATTTGGTTCCGCCGCGCGGCGACTCTCAGCCGCCCGGCACCAGCAGCAGGTTCGGGCCGCTGCGGGCATAGCCCGCTTCGTCAACCAGGATATCCAATGCCAGCGTGGCGAGATCGTCGGCCACCGGATCGACCGCAGCCTTTTCCGTATAGACGATCTTGAGGTAGCTCTTGCAGGACTCGCAGGTTTCGGCGCGCACTGCACCGGCGGTCTTGATGTTTTCGTTCTCAAGATGGCGATAGCTGATGGCTTCGTTGGCATCGCAGCTGCTGCATTTGACGCGCACCAGGTTCCATTCGGTATTGCATAGGGCGCAATGCAGATAACGCAGGTTGCTGGTCTCGCCGCTGCTGCGCACGACGCTGGCGACCGGCAGAAAGCCGCAGCAGGGGCAGACGCCGGGGACGTCGAGTGCGGCGATATCGCTGACGCCGAGGCGCGCTGCGCCTGCCGTCCAGAGTACCTGCAAGGCGGCTGCGATATAGGGCAGCAGGGCGGCATCCTCGCCATACAGTTCGGTGTGCAGCACGCGTTCGGCCAGCGCCTCGATGTGTTCGGCATCGCAGGCGGCGAGGCGGGCCAGATCATTGCGGGCCGGTTCCGGTGCGGCAGGGGAGACGGTCGCAATGATCTGCAACAGGCTCTTGCGCCAGGCCGGATCGCGCGGCCATGACTGGGCGGGCAGCGGCGGCATGCGGTGCTCGCGGGCGCGGACCAGCTGGGCTGCATCGGGCAGCGCCAGGGTCGGCAGGGCTTGCAGCGCGTCGTGCTGGGCGCGGGTGATGGCGGCGAGAAAGCGCAGCCAGTCGCCCAGGGTATGCCCTTCGGCGAGTTGTTCGAAGCGCCGGGCGCGCGTGGCGAAAATCGTCGTCGCATCTGGGGCGATGACGTGCGGCGGCTCACTGCTGGACTTGATCGGGATGATGGGTGTGGTGGTATTCATGATGTAGAAACAACCCGCGGGCCGAAGCCCGCGGGTAGTAGGTTGGCGGAAAGTTCAGCAGCCTGGATCAGGACTTGCCGGTGACCTGACGATACCACGCCCGGTGATGTTGCTTGGCCCAGGCGCGGGTGACCGTGCCGTAGACCATGGCCCGCACCGTACCCTTGACCCAGAGCGCGGCATAGACGTGCACCAGGATCATGGCGATCATGATCGCGGCGATGGCGTAATGCACCACGGCGCCCAGGCGCACCACATCCACCGGCAGGCTGAAGTAGGCGCGCCACAGGAAGATGCCGGAGACGAACAGCAGCAGCACGGACAAGGCCATGGCCCAGAACATCGCCTTCTGGCCGCCGTTGTACTTGCCCTGTTCCGGCATGTTGTGATCGTCGCCACTCATCATCTCGCCTGCCCTCGACAGCCATTCCTTGTCCTCGGGAGTCATGACGTTAAGCG
>JAPLRA010000090.1 GCA_026399445.1 Sulfuritalea sp. | reverse complement strand
GATGGTAGAGCCGCCGATGCCGCGCATGTTGCGGAACAGGGTACCCAGCGGCTTGATCACGGTCTGGAATTCGCCCAGCAACTGGTCGACCACGATGCCCGCCTTGCGTCCGGCGTACTGCACCACCACCACGTTTTCGCGGGCGGGCTGCTCGCCGGGAACGTCGAAGAGTTCCCTGAGGCGCACGAAAGGCAGCACCTCGCCACGCAGGTTGAGGTAGTCGCGGTCGACGCTGGTGTTGGCCAGTTCGATGCACTCGACCACCATGTCCAGCGGGATCACGTAGGACGACCGGGCGACGCCGGTGAGGAAGCCATCGATGATGGCCAGCGTCAGCGGCAGGCGGATGGTGAAGCGGGAGCCCGCACCGAGTTCCGTCTTGACATCGACGGAGCCGCGCAAGGCGGTGATGTTTTTCCTCACGACGTCCATGCCGACGCCGCGTCCGGAGAGGTTGGTGACCTTCTCCACGGTGGAGAAGCCGGCCTCGAAAATCAGGTTGACGACTTCCGCATCAGACAGACTCTGGCCGGGCTGGATGATGCCTTTCTCGAGGGCCTTGGCTTCGATGCGGTCCTTGTTGAGACCGCCGCCGTCGTCCACCACTTCGATGACGATACTGCCCGAATCGTGGAAGGCGTTGAGTTCGACGCGGCCCTTGACCGGCTTGCCGGCGGCGGCGCGAATGGCGGCGGTTTCGATGCCGTGGTCCATGGCGTTCCTGACCAGATGCATCAGCGGGTCGCCGATCTTCTCGACCACCGACTTGTCCAGTTCGGTCTCGGCGCCGTTAATCACCAGCTCGATGTCCTTGCCCAGCTCTTTGGAGACATCGCGGGCGACGCGGTGGAAGCGGTTGAAGGTATCGCCGATCTGCACCATGCGCAGTTGCAGGGCGGAATCACGGATGCTCTCGACCAGACGCGACAGCACCGAGGTGGCCTCGACCAGCGTGGCCTCACCGCTTTTCTTTGCCAGCAGGTTGGCCGAGGCGCCGGCAATGACCAGTTCGCCGACCAGGTCGATCAGCTGGTCGAGCTTGTCGGCGTGCACCCGGATCAGGCTCGATTCGGCGGCCTTCTTCTCGGAGACGACCTTTTGTTTGGCGGCGGCGGCTTCGACCAGCTCGGGCTGGACGTTGCTTTGCTGGACCAGGATGTCGCCCAGTTGCGGCGCGGGCGCCGTGTCGCCAGCGCCGACTTTTGCGCCCGACTGCGTGCGCAGTCCGGCGTCGAGTTCTTCCTGCGTCAGCGCACCGCTCTTGACCAGTATCTCGCCCAGCCGCATGGTTTCCTCGGGCAGGGAGTCGATCAGTTGCAGATAGTCCGCCACCTTGCTGTTGGGCGGCAGGATGTGCAGATCGCAGTCGTCGCGGCAGAAGTCGAACACCTTCTCGATGGCGTCCTTGCTGGCGTGGCTGCGGAAGTTGATCTCGAAGCCCAGGTAGCACAGCTCCGGGTCCATCGCATCGGCTGCGGGCAGGGCGTCGGTGAGCGTGGTGATGTGGGCGATCTCGCCCAGGTTGAGCAGGTAACGCAGGAAGGCCAGCGGCTCCATGCCGTTCTTCAGCATGTTTGGACCGAAGCGCACCGAGATGTGCCAGCAGTCGCTGGTGGCGCTGTTGCGGCTGTCGCGCTCTACCTTGCCGTCGGCGTTGGCGGAGACTTCCTTGCCGGCAGCGGCCTGGGCGGCGGCGCCGAGGAAGGGGCGCAGGGATTCGGTGATGGCGTCGCCCGCGGCCTTGAGTTCGTCGTCGGGTTCCATGTCGCCGGCCTGCACCACGCCGAGCAGGGCGCCGATGTGGTCGCAGCCCAGCAAGAGCGCCGAGATCATGTCGCCGCTGACGTCGATCTCGCCATTCCTGAGGCGGTCGAGGACGTTCTCGAGGACGTGGGTGAATTTCTCGACGGAGTGGATTTCGACGACGCCGGCGCCACCCTTGATGGTGTGCGCGGCGCGGAACACGGCATTGATGGTTTCGGGATCGCGGTCGCCCTGTTCGAGCTGCATCAGCCCGGCTTCCATGGCTTCGAGCTGTTCGCGGGCTTCGACGCTGAAGACGCTGAGGATTTCGTCCATGGCCGGCTCCTCAGGAACGCTCGCTGGCAGGGATCACCAGCGGATCGCCGAAGAACGCGGCGAGGTTGAGGAATTCGATGACTTCGCGCACCGCCGGGCTGTGGCCGACGATACGCAGGATGTGATCGAGGCGGTGGCTTTCGCGCTTGGCCAGCGCCAGCAGTTGCAGGCCGGCGGTGTCGATTTCACCGACATGCGAGAGGTCGAGCTCGAGCACCTCGTTGCCGCGCACACCCTCGATCAGGCGCTGCCGGATTTCGGCGGCTTGATAGATGGTCAGGTCACCGTCGACGGTCAGGCGCGTTGCGCCTTCTGTCGTGGTCTGGTTGGCGAATTCCATTTTGCGTATCCCCGCTAAAACAATTCGATCTTCGGTCCGGCCGTGCTGACCTTGGCACTGCTTCCGGTGGCGCCGCGGTGCGCGCTGTTGTGTACATCCCGCTGTGAATCCATGACGTAGTTGCCGTAGATCTGGTCGAGGTGCGCAGACAGCGGCTGCACCTGGAAATGCGGATCTTCGAGCTGATGCAGCCGGTCACCGAGCATCGTGGCGTGGCTGTCGAGGCGGTTCAGCGCGTCGATCACCTGTTCGATCTGCTGCCGCGTCACGTCCTGGAACTGCACGCTGGCCAGCGCCGACATGAACATGCCGGCGAGCTGATCGCTGCTTTCGGTGATGGTGGCCACCACGGCGGCCTCGTGTTCGGTGACTTCCTTGTAGCTCTTGCCCAGGTCGTCGAGCTGGGCGGCAAAACTTGTCAGCGCCTCGCTTTCGGACGTGGCGCTGTCCTTGGACAGCTTGTCGGCAAACTGCGCTTCGATGGAATTGGCCACCGTCTGGATGCCCTTGCTGATCTGGCCGACGGCTTTGTCCGTCTCGCCCGAGAGCTTGCGCACCTCGTCGGCGACCACGGCGAACCCGCGCCCGGCCTCGCCGGCACGCGCGGCTTCGATCGCGGCATTGAGCGCCAGCAGGTTGGTCTGCCCGGAAATGTGCTTGATCAATTCGACCAGGGTGCCGAGCGAGCGAGCCTCCTTCACCACGTGAGTGATGCGCTCCCGGTCCTCCAGCGAGGTGGCGATGCGCTGCTGGATGAAGCTTTCCAGCGTGGCGATCAATGTCCGATTGCGCTCGATACGGCCTTCGGATTCCGCCAGCATCTGGTTCGATTTGCTGGTGGTCGATTGCACATAGGTGTTGAGACGCGAAATGATTTCGTCGATGCCCTGCAGGCGGCTGGCGATGTCGAAGGCGGCTTTTTCGGTTTCGGTAACGACCCCATTCAGCTGGCCGCGCACCACGTCGTTGAAGCCCGGCACGGCGCGTAGCTCGCCGGCAACCTGCTCGGCGGCGGTGACGTAAGCGTCGGCGCGGCTGAGTGTAGCGGCCTGAACCTTGCCCATGCCGAACCGCCAGTCGCGGTAGAAAGCGATCGAGACCATCCGCTGGGCGAGGAACATGATCATCACGATCAGAAATGTTCCCACGGTGTCTCCCCACGGCTGGGCGATGTCAAGTGATGGCAGCAGCGCGTGGTGGAACCATTCGTGAAAAACGGCGACGGTACCGGCAGCGCCGATGCCGACCGCCAGCGCGACCAGGAGATTTCGCCGAAGGAGCAGCTGAAAGTCCATTACCGGATCACGAGTTTGATGGTGCTCAGCAATTCATCGGCGGTGGCCGGCTTGACCAGCCAGCCCGAAGCGCCCGCGGCCTTGGCTTCCATCCGCTTGGATTGCTGCGATTCGGTGGTAAGGAACAGGATCGGCATGAACCTGTAGTTGGGCAAGGTGCGCACTTCCTTGATGAACTCGATGCCGTTCATGCCGGGCATGTTGAGGTCGGTGATCAGCAGATCGACCTTGACCCCGCTCTTGAACTTGGCCAGGCCGTCGGCGGCGCAGTTGGCCTTCTCGACGGCATAGCCGGCCTTGGTGAGAATGTTCGAGATGGACAGCAGGATCGTCGCCGAATCGTCCACCAACATGATTGTGCTCATTTGCCTTCCCCTGTCAGAGCGGGCGCGCACCCTTGCCTGTTGTTCCGGAAATCCGCCGGCGAGAGCGCTGCGTCCATGGCAGCGATACTCTCAAAGTCGCAGGAGTTTGTTTATCCGTGGATTACGCGGCAATTTGCGGAATCTACGTAGTCGCTGGCTCCCTCGCCTTCACGGGGGAGGGACCGGGGAAGTTGGCCCTTATGCCCCTGGCGGGGGCTGTCAGCCCAAACCGAGCTTCAGGGCGTCGACCTGGTCGGTCCGTTCCCAGCTCAGCTCGATATCGCCACGGCCGAAATGGCCGTAGGCAGCCGTCTGGCGGTAGATCGGCCGCGCCAGGTCGAGCATGGCGATGATGCCGCTCGGCGTCAGGCGGAAAACCTTCTTCACCGCCGCCTCCAACGCTTCGTAGGACACGGTTCCGGTGCCTTGCGTGTCGATCATCACCGATACCGGGTCGGCGACGCCGATGGCGTAGGCAATCTGTATCAGGCAGCGCCGGGCGAGGCCCGCGGCGACGATGTTCTTGGCGATGTAGCGCGCCATGTAGGCCGCCGAACGATCGACCTTGCTCGGGTCCTTGCCGGAGAAGGCGCCGCCGCCGTGCGGGCAGGCCCCGCCATAGGTATCGACAATGATCTTGCGTCCGGTGAGGCCGGTATCGCCGTTGGGACCGCCGATCTCGAAGGGGCCGGCCGGATTGACCCAGAGCCGGAAGTCCGGCGTGCGCAGCGTCGCCGGCAGCAGCGGATCGATGATTTCGCGCGTGACTTCCTGCGTCACCCACGCCGGATCGAGGCCGCGCTCGATCTGCGTCGACACCACCACGTCGGCGATGCCGGCTACCTTGTGGCCTTCGTAGAGCACGGTGACCTGGCTCTTGGCGTCGGGACGCAGCCAGGGCAGGGCGCCGGATTTGCGAAGTTCGGCCTGGCGCCTGACGAGGCGATGCGCCAGCCAGATCGGGTAGGGCATCAGGTCCGGCGTTTCGTCGCAGGCGTAGCCGAACATCAGGCCCTGATCGCCGGCGCCGAGCGTGCCGTCGGCGTGCACCACGCCCTTGTTGATCTGGATCGACTGGTGGTTGAAGCGCACCTGGACTTCGCACTGTTCGGGATCGATGCCGGTCGCGGCATCCCGGTAGCCGGCGTCCGTCAGCACCTGGCGCGCGATGCCTTCGGCGCGGTTGCGGACGTCCTGAAACAGGGCTTCGTCGGAAGTCCTGAACTCGCCGGCGATGACGATCAGGTTGTCGGCGACGAGGGTCTCGCAGGCGACCTTGGCGGTTGCTTCGCGGGCCAGGAAGGCATCGAGGATCGCATCCGAAATCTGGTCGGCGAGTTTGTCCGGATGGCCCTCCGAAACGGATTCGGAGGTGAACAGGTAGGGCCGCGCGCTCATCGTTCAGTCGAACAGGATGACCTGGCGCACGGCTTCGCCGGAGGCCAGCCGGTCGAAGCCTT
>JAPLRA010000353.1 GCA_026399445.1 Sulfuritalea sp. | reverse complement strand
GCTACTTGCCGCCATGCGTCGGGCGAGCGTCAAGACTTTTGTCTTTTCGTCGTCCGCTACCGTCTATGGTGACCCTGCAAGCGTGCCAATCCGGGAGAACTTCCCGCGCTTGGCCACCAATCCTTACGGACGCAGCAAGCTGATCATCGAGGATATCCTCGCCGACCTCCACTATGCCGAACCCGATTGGCGCATCGCCCGGTTGCGCTACTTCAACCCGGTGGGTGCCCACGAGTCGGGCCTGATTGGCGAAGATCCGCGGGGCATCCCCAACAATCTGATGCCCTTTGTGGCGCAGGTGGCTACCGGGCGCCGCGAGTTCCTCAACATCTGGGGCAGCGACTATCCGACTCCGGATGGGACCGGCGTGCGCGACTACATTCATGTGCTCGACCTGGCCGAAGGCCACATTGCAGCGCTCAGCCACCTCAATCAACGGGGCGGCATGCTCACCGTGAATCTCGGCACGGGGCAAGGCTATTCAGTCCTCGATGTGGTCAAGGCCTTCGAGACAGCAAGTCAGCGGTCAATTCCCTGCAAGATCGGACCTCGCCGCGCAGGCGACATCGCTCAATGCTGGGCCGATTCTGGTCTGGCCGGGGAATTGATCGGGTGGAAATCGAAGAGAGGCCTGGAGCAGATGTGCGCCGATGCGTGGCGCTGGCAGCAGTGGTGCGAAGAACACGCAATCGGCGAGTAAGCCACCGTATCCCCCAGGGATTTTCCTCAATGCCCCCGGCGCCGCAAGCACGGTATCAAGAACTGGCAGCTTTAAGATATCTCAACCCCTCGCGAGAAAGCACATCTTTCCCGTTCAGGGATTGGTGCGCTGCACGTTTTCAACAACGAGTAGAATTCGCAAAAGGAGACACAATGCCAACCATCAGCATGTTCTACGGCATCGTTATTTGCCTGTATTTCTTTGACGACGAGAGGCACAAACTCCCGCATATTCACGCAAAGTATCAAGGAACTGAAGCATCATTCTCCATTCTTGATGGCGGCGTTTTAAGCGGGGATATTCCGCTTACGAAAGTGCGGTTGGTGCAGGCATGGATCGAAATTCACCGAGAATCCTTGCTGGCCGATTGGGAGCTTGCGGTCAACGGGCAGACGCCGTTTGCTATTGAGCCCTTACGGTAGGAGGAGCCATGGAATCTGTAACTCGCGTCATTCCAAGAGACGATTTCACGCTTGAACTCTGGTTCGATACAGGAGATCATCGACTGTTCGATGCACGCCCCTACCTAAGTCGTGGTGTATTCACGCGTTTACAAGACCTAGCCATCTTCAAGCAAGCATTTGTGGCACTTGATACTGTGTGCTGGCCTGGCGATATTGATATCGCACCTGAAACGCTCTACGACCGTTCTCGACCGGTGTAACTCAACCCCCTCAACCCCCGCGCAGCGCTGCTGACGGGGTTTTTACGTCTGGATGCTCGTCATACGGCGTCGTTGCCTCAATGCGATACGCGCGTCGCGCCGCTACCTGACAACACCCGGATGCGTTCACCGGCACGGAACTGTTCATCGGCTTCCTGGGTTACCGCAATGATCTGGCCGCTGTCCAGCTTGATGGTGATTTCCACGCCGTCCTTCTTGGTGGTTCGCTCCTCGATCGCTTGACCGGCGACGCCGCCAAGTACGGCGCCGAGTACGGCACCGACCGTGGAGCCCTTGCCGTGCCCGATGTCGCTGCCGGCAACACCGCCGACCACGCCCCCGGCGGCGGCTCCGACACCCGATTGGGTGCCTTCGATCATCACTTGGCGCACGGACTCCACGACACCCATGCGCACGTGCATTTCGCCGCGGGTTTGCGAGCGCGAGTAGGCGGAGCCGGACTGGCTGCCGGCGCAGCCGGTCAGGATCAGGGCGGCTGCTGCCGCGAAGCCGAGAGCAATCAGACGATAAGACATGGTGTTTCCTTTACCATAGGTTGTCGCCGAACGCGGCGTTGTAGCGCCCGGCAATGTCATCCCGCGTCAGTTTGTGATTCTGACCGCCGCGGTGCGCGATCTTGATTGAACCCATCAGCGACGCCAGACGCCCGATCTTTTCCCATTCCCAGCCCTTGCTGATTCCGTAAAGCAGACCGGCGCGGTAAGCGTCGCCGCAACCGGTCGGATCGATCAACACGTCGGCCGGCGCCGCGGGAATCTCTATGCGGCGGCCTTTGACGTAGATATGCGATCCGCTGCCGGCCAGCGTCACGATCAGTGCCTCGACTTCGTCGGCCAGTTGTTCCAGCGTACGCCCGGTGCGCTCCGTCAGCAGCTTGGCTTCGTAGTCATTGACCGTGCAATAGTCGGCAAGTTTCAGGAAGGCCATGAGTTCTTCGCCATCGAACATCGGTAGGCCCTGGCCCGGATCGAAGACGAAGGGAATTTTGGCGGCGTGGAACTCGCGCGCATGTTGCAGCATGCCGTCGCGGCCGTCCGGCGAGATGATGCCGAGGGTAACGTCCTTGGCGTCCGTTACCTTGTTCTGATGCGACTGCGTCATCGCTCCCGGATGGAAAGCGGTGATCTGGTTGTCGTCGAGGTCGGTGGTGATGAACGCCTGTGCGGTAAAGCTGCCCGGGACATCCCGGACATGGCTCGCATCCAGCCCGAGCTGCTTCAAGCGGTGCATGTAGGGCGCGCTGTCGTCGCCGATGGTGGCCATGATCAGCGGCTCACCGCCCAGCAGCTTGAGGCTGTAGGCTATGTTTCCGGCGCAGCCACCGAACTCGCGCCGCATGTCGGGCACCAGGAAGGCGACGTTGAGAATGTGGATCTGCTCGGGCAGGATGTGATTCTTGAAACGGTCGCCGAACACCATGATGGTGTCGTAGGCCATTGATCCGCAGATAAGTGTCTTCATGAAAGCCTTTTGAGTTCAGGGATAGAAAAGATACAGCCGGTAGCCGCTGGCGGTCATCTCGCCGGGGTCGACGCCGATCGTAACCATGATATCGGCGTTGGACGGCATGCCGTTGGCGAGGGCGGTTTTGGGCGGAAGGTAGTCTGTCGGCGCCAATACCTTGCGCGCGATGGCCTTGTCCGCCGTATCGGTGAGTGTGAGCTCCAGATGTGGAAACTGCTGGGTAAATGGTGCGCGGTTCTTCAGCGTCGCCGTCAGAGCCAACCGGCCGGTGTGTTCCTTGTCGGGAACCAGATCGGACGCCTCGATGCTGACCAGCGCGACCTTGCTCGGGAGACCGACTTCGCAGTCGGCGAAGTCGCACAGGGCGATCAGGGCCGGTTTGGTTTCCGGCCACACCACCGCCAGTTCGACGCGGAAAGCCAGCGCAGTCTGCAGACCGATTGCGGCGAATGCGGCAAGGCTGCCGATTACCCACGGCCAGCGGCGAGGCGGCGAGGGCGGCTCGGGGAAGGTTTCGCTCCAGTCCGGTACGTCGGCCTCGCCGTCAATCGGATCAATGGCTTCGGGTTCGGTTGTGACGAGTTCGTCGGCCTCGGGCTCGGCCGCTTCGGTCAGTTCAGGGGCCGGTGGTCCTTCCGTTTCCAGTGGCAAAGCAGAGGCCAAGTCTTGTTGCTCATCCGGCATGAGCGCTGGAATCGGCTCAGGAGTCGGCGCTGGCGGAACGGCGATTTCAAGCTCTTCAACTTGAGGGTGGGCAGGGGACACTGCTTCGGCATCGGGTAGAACTGGCGCAGCGCTCTGCAGTGCCAATCCGGACGCCGGTGGTGTGGCCACCAGCATCGGTTCCTCGATCAGGCTGTCGAGGGCATTGAAGACATGCTGGCATTCACCGCAGCGCACGCGACCGGAGCGGGCCTTGAGTTGCTCCGCGGTCACGCGGAAATGGGTTTCGCAGGCGGGGCAGCGCGTCAGCATTGTTTGTCCCCTTGTTGTCCCTCGAGGCGCACCCAGCCTTCGTGTTCGGCTCCCACGCGTAGCGCAATCAGCGACGCATAGGCGGCGATGACTTGTTCTGCCTGGCTCGCCAGCACGCCCGACAAAGCGATGTGGCCACCGGGTGCGATGTGCGCCACCAGCAGCGGCGCCAGCACGCAGAGGGGATTGGTCAGGATATTGGCGACGACAATGTCGAAGCGTTCTTCCAGCTTTTCACCCGAGTGGCTCAAGCCGAGTGTCACGTGGTTGTTGGCCGCGTTGTCGCGCGCTGCAGTCAGGGCATTGCGGTCAATGTCCACGCCAAGCACCGATGCCGCCCCCAGCTTGGCCGCCGCGATGCCGAGGATGCCCGAGCCGCAGCCGTAGTCCAGCAATGTTTCGCCGCCGCGCAGCACATCAGTCAGCCATTGCAAGCAGAGAAAGGTGGTCGGATGCGATCCGGTGCCGAAAGCGAGGCCGGGATCGAGCACCAGATTGATGGCATCGGGATTTGGCGCCACGTGCCATGAGGGGACGATCCACAAGCGGTCGTTGACCCGGATCGGATCGAATTGCGACTGCGTGAGCCGCACCCAGTCTTGCTCGGCGACGTCTTCGAGTTCGATTTCGGGCAGGTCGTCGATGCCGGCCGCCACAGTGGCAGCGGCGATGCGACCGATCAGGTCAGCGGCCGGATCGAACAGCGCGACGACGCGACTTTGGCTCCACAAGGGGACGATGGGCTGGTCGTTCGCCCCTCCCGGTTCACCGAATTGCGGAGTCTCCTCGTCGGTTCCGGCCTGCGCGTCCTCGACACTGACGGAAATCGCGCCGGCCGCGAGCAAGGCGTCGGAGAGCGCATCCGCATGCGCGGCGTCGGTCTCCAGGGCGACGCTGACCCACATACCTCTATTTGCCTTTAAGGGCTTCGCTCTTGGCGGCGAGCTTTTCTTCGAGGTAATGGATGCTGGTACCGCCCTTGATGAAGCGTTCGTCCAGCATCAGGTCCTGGTGCAGCGGGATGTTGGTCTTGATGCCATCCACCATCATTTCGGAAAGCGCAATCCGCATGCGGCGAATCGCCTGCTCACGCGTGTCGCCGTAAGCAATCACTTTGCCGATCATCGAGTCGTAGTGGGGCGGTACGGTGTAGCCGGAATAGGCGTGGGAATCGACGCGGATGCCGGGGCCGCCGGGCGGATGCCAGTTGGTGATCTTGCCCGGCGAGGGCGTGAACTTGAAGGGGTCTTCGGCATTGATGCGGCACTCGATGGCATGGCCGCGAATTTCGATGTCGCGTTGTTTGAACCAGAGCTTTTCCCCGGCGGCGATGCGAATCTGCGCCTGCACGATGTCGATGCCCGTGACGAACTCGGTCACCGGGTGTTCGACCTGGACGCGGGTGTTCATTTCGATGAAATAGAACTCGCCGTTCTCGTAGAGGAACTCGAAGGTGCCGGCGCCGCGATAGTTGATGCGACGGCAGGCCTCGGCGCAGCGGTCGCCGACGCGACTGAGGACGCGACGGTTGATGTCGGGCGCGGGCGCTTCCTCGATCACCTTCTGGTGGCGGCGCTGCATCGAGCAGTCGCGTTCGCCCAGATAGACCGAGTTGCGATGGGCGTCGGAGAGCACCTGGATTTCCACATGGCGCGGATTCTCGAGGAACTTCTCCATGTACACCGTGGAGTTGTTGAAGGCGGCGCCGGCTTCGGCGCGCGTCATGTTGACCGCGTTGATCAGCGCAGCTTCGGTATGCACCACGCGCATGCCGCGTCCGCCACCGCCACCGGCAGCCTTGATGATTACCGGGTAGCCTACGGCGCGGCCGGTCTTGATGATCTCCTTCGGGTCTTC
>JAPLRA010000409.1 GCA_026399445.1 Sulfuritalea sp. | reverse complement strand
TCACGGCGGTTGCCGTGTGGATGGTGGTCGATCAGATCGTCATGGGCCAACTGGATTCCTTCGCGGCGCATTACTACCACGAGGCGAGCACCTTCTTCAATCAGCCTGAAGTGCTGGACAAATGGAAAGCCAACCTGATATTGGCCACCAAGGTGTCGATGGCCGGGATGGTGGTGGCGATGGCAATCATCCTGCTCGGCGTCTGGTTAATCCCCAGCTTCTCGCTGTTGCTGGCACTGGTTCCTGCCCTGCTGCCGGTCTTCTTTGTGGTGGATTACGCCGGCTGGCTGTGGTTCTTCGGCCACAACATGCATCCCTGGGGCGCCTTTACGGTGAAGCCTTTCATGCCGACGGTATTTGGCGAGGGCAAAGTGGCACAGTTCTCTACTTTCTCCTATCCCTACTGGGGTTATGCGCTGCTGCTGGTGGCTTCCGGCTGCCTGATGATGGCGGTACTGCTGCGCCGCAGGCAGATGCGCAACTCGTTGGCCGATTAAGCCAGCCATGAAGCTGAAACGCTGGCTGGCGCTGCTGCCCGCCTTGCTGCTCGGTGTCTCATCGCTGCTGGTAGCGCGTCCGGCCGATCGCGACGAGGACAAGCCGCCCAGCCTCGGAGCCACGGCGGATCTGTCCGCGGCGCCACGAGTGGGCGTTGATCGGCCCAAGCCGACCTACATGCTTCACGAACGCGACAAGCGCATTCACGGCATAAAGCCGTTTCAGATCCTTGTCGACGCGGCTCCTGCCGGTTCCACGCTGCGTCCGCCGCCGGGGATGTATTCCGGTCCGGTGGTGATGACCAAACCCCTGGTCATCGAAGGCGACGGAAAGGTGACGATCGATGCCGGCGACAAGGGCACCGTCTTTTCGCTCGAAACCGATGGCGCCGTGCTGCGCGGCCTGCACCTGACCGGTTCCGGTGATTCGCACGACAGCGATGACTCCTGCCTCGACGTACGCGGTCATCGCAACGTGATCGAGAACCTGGTGGTCGACAACTGCCTGTTCGGTATTGACCTCAAGCAGTCCAACGACAGCATTGTCAGGAACAACAAGGTGCGCTCCAAGCCGCGCGAGCTTGGCGTGCGCGGTGACGGCCTGCGCCTGTGGTACAGCAACCGCAACCTGATCGAAGGCAATGAGGTCATCGATTCGCGCGACATGGTGGCCTGGTATTCCAACGACAACGTCTTTCGGCGGAATGTCGGTAAGCGCAGCCGCTATTCGATCCACTTCATGTTCGCCAACAACAACGTCGTTGAGGGCAACAGCTTCTACGACAACGCGGTCGGTGTCTATTTCATGTACACGGAAGGCGGGGTGCTGCGCAACAACCTGATTTCGCACGCCACGGGTGCCGCCGGCATGGCGATCGGCTTCAAGGAAGCCAGCAACGCGGTCGTTGAGGGAAATGAGATCATTTATTGTGCCGTCGGCATCGGTTCCGACCTGTCGCCCTTTCAGCCCGACAGCAAGCTATGGATACGCAACAATCGCTTCGCCTACAATGGGATCGCGGTAAAGTTGACCAGCGAGCTGGGTGGCAATGTCGTCACCGACAATATTTTCGAAGGCAACCTGACCAACGTGGTGCAGGCGGGTCGCGGCAAGTCCGGCCTCAACGAATGGGTGGGCAATTACTGGGATGACTATCAGGGCTTCGATCGCAATCACGATGGCGTTGGCGACACGCCCTACGAGTTGTATGCCTATGCCGATCAGATATGGATCGAGATGCCGCCGGCGCGCTTCTTCAAGACTGCGCCGGTAATGGAGCTGCTGGATTTTCTCGAGCGGCTGGCGCCCTTCTCGTCGCCCGAAATGACGCTGAAGGATGACAAGCCTCGCTTCATCAGGCCGGAACTGGTCAAGGGCAAGGTGGCCGGATGAGCGAGTCGAAACCACCTGCCGCGGCCAAGCCGCCCCTTTCGCGTGAGCGCATGCAGCAGGCGAGGCGCAAGTGGCTGCGCACCATCCTGCTGACGGGAGGCGTCACGGGCGCCGCTCTCTCCGGCTTCCTGCCTCTGGTCTATGCCCGGACCAAGCGGTTGCGGCCGCCGGGGGCGCTAGATGAAAAGGATTTTCTGGCGTCGTGCATCAAGTGCGGCCAGTGCGTACAGGTCTGCCCGGTGCAGGCGATCAAGCTGGCCGACCTGGTCGACGGCGTCGGTGTCGGTGTGCCCTACATTGATGCGCGCGAGCAGGCCTGTGATTTTTCCTGCGACGCGGTGCAATGCATCCTGGCCTGTCCGACAGGTGCGCTGGTGTACAAGAAGCCGACCTTCCTCGGGGTGCGCAAGGGAGCGTCCCTGGCTGCTGCACCTATCCTCAAGGCCAAGGAGAAGGATGCCGAGCCGACCCTCAACCTCATGGAGCGCATCGGTGTTGCTCGCCTGACCCGTCCGGAAGCCTGCCTCGCGATCCAGGGCAAGGGCTTCAAGGGGCAGGTGCGTGGCGCTTCGTTCAAGGGGCGCATGCGCTACATGGAGGTCAACCGCTGGAAGCCGATCGGCATCGGCGAGCATCCTTACGACCTCGCCGAGTGCGACCTGTGCGTGCGCGAATGTCCGGTCAAGGGTGCGATTTCGATTGAAACCGTGTTCGCGCCGAACGGCACAAAGCGCAAATCGCCGGTGGTGCACGAACCCTGCGTCGGCTGCGGCGTCTGCGAGATGATTTGTCCTGTCGAGCCGACCTGCATCGTCATCGACGCGCGCGAGGTGTGGAACACATGACCCCCATTCTCCGGCGTCGTTTCTTCGACCAGATTGCAGTGATGTTCGGTCGCGAAGCAAAAAAGCCCCAAGTCATTTCCGAGCGTGCTCAGGAAGTCCACGTGCTCAAGCGCGCCACCAACAAGGAGAGGCTGCAGGCGGCGATGATCGCGCATGAAAATGCGCAGAAGGTACACAAGTGGCGCAATCGGCGCTGGGCGGTGCTGATCGCATCCAACCTGATGTTCACCTTCTCGTTCTGGTTCGACATCCAGATTCTCGAAGGCGCGCTGACCGCCTCGCGCTTCGTCGGTTTTCACCTGATCGACCTCAACTCCGCGCTGCAGGTGATGCTGGCGCACAAGCACATCATCGTCAATTTGTTCATCGGCACCGCCACCGTTTTCGTGCTGTGGGCGGCGCTCGGTGGACGCTCGTTTTGCTCGTGGGTTTGTCCTTATCACCTGGTTGCCGAATGGTTTGAGTGGATACACCTCAAGCTGGTCGAGAAAAAGTTAGTGAGCGATCACGAGTTTCATCGTCTGCTGATTGCGGACGATTTTAAGCTTAAGGGGTTTATTTCCTGCACGGACACAGACCTGAACAAGTTCGTCTCCCGTGCGGACAGCCTCT
>JAPLRA010000190.1 GCA_026399445.1 Sulfuritalea sp. | reverse complement strand
TGCGAGGCTGAAGAGCGAACCCACAACGCCTCCAGTTCGGCGCGCATGGCGTAGGCCTTGGCCAAGGCCTCGCTTCTCGCAAGGAGGGCCGTCAGGCGCTCTTTCTGCGGCGCAGGCAACGTAGCACCATCTTCGCCCAGCAGGCGCTTGATCATACGGCCCTCGCGGGCATCGATCCTGAGTTGCCCGAATTCCTCTGCGGCAAGCTGGCGCAGGGTCCTTAGATATTTTGCCATTACGTCATAGCGATGAGTCACCACCGCCTGCAGCATGTCGAGATCAATGGCAGGTCGAACTGCGCCGAATCGGGGCGTCGGCGCGACTTTCTTTACCCGTGCCAGCCCCAGCATCTCCATCACGCGGATATACATCCAGCCAATGTCAAACTCGTACCACTTGCTGGACAGTTTTGCCGAGGTGGCAAAAGCGTGATGGTTGTTGTGCAGTTCCTCACCGCCAATCAACACGCCAAGCGGAAAGAAGTTGGTGGAGGCATCCGCACAAGCGAAATTCCGGTAGCCCCAGAAGTGGCCAATGCCGTTTACTACGCCCGCCGCCCAGAAGGGAATCCAGACCACCTGCACACCCCAGATCAACACCCCTGGCCAGATGCCGAATAACGCGACGTCAATGCCCAGCATCACCACGATGCCCAACTTGTAGGGCAGTGCATAGAGCTTCCGCTCCAGCCAGTCATCGGGGGTGCCGTGACCGTAGCGCGCCATGGTTTCGGCATTGCGTGACTCCTTCACATAGAGGAACACGCCGGTCCACAACACGCGATTGAGGCCGAGCACCTGAGGGCTGTGCGGGTCTTCCGCCGTCTCACACCTGGCGTGGTGCTTGCGGTGAATTGCCGCCCACTCCCTGGTGATCATGCCGGTGGTCAGCCACAGCCAGAGTCGGAAAAAATGGCTGGGAACAGGCCCCAGGTCCAGCGCGCGATGCGCCTGATGCCGATGCAGGAAGATGGTGACCGCGGCAATCGTGACATGGGTCAGCGCCAGAGTCACCAGGACATAGCCCCACCAGGGGAGTTGCAGAATTCCAGAGTACATGAAGAGCACCTTTCAATAGCAGGTCTGGCGCGACTGTCCGGCTAATTCCTTATCAATGCCTTGCCTTGCCCCGTCCCGGCTCCACGCCAACCGCATCAGCCAAACGAAAATCTATCTTGTTGGCTTCCATATCGACTCGGGTCAACTGCACTCTCACCCGGTCGGAAAGACGGAAGCGTCGGCCGCTGCGCTCGCCGACCATGGCATGCGACTTCTCGTCGAAATGGAAGTAGTCCTGCCCGAGCTCGGAGACATGCACCAGGCCCTCGACGAACACGCCGTCCAGCGCAACAAAAATACCGAACGGCACCACCGAGGAAATACTGCCCTCGAATATCTCGCCGACCCGGTCTTTCATGTAGAAACACTTGAGCCATGCCTCGACATCCCGCGTGGCATCATCTGCCCGACGCTCGGTCATGGAACAGTGCAGACCGATTTCTTCCCAGTTGCCCGGCTCGTATTGCCGTGTCGCCAGCGCCGACTTTATGGCTCGATGCACCAGCAAATCGGGATAGCGGCGGATCGGCGAAGTGAAGTGCGTGTAACTTTCGTACGCCAGGCCGAAGTGACCCACATTGTCCGGGCTGTAGATGGCCTGCCGCAGTGAGCGCAGCATCACGGTTTGCAGCAGTTGCCGGTCCGGCCGCTGGCCGATCTTTTCCAGCAATTTGGCATAGTCCTGCGCCTTGGGTGCATCGCCACCGCCCAACTGGAAACCAAAGGTACCGAGGAAATCGCGCAGCTTGACCAGACGCTCGGGCGTCGGGCCTTCATGCACCCGATACAGTGACGGCTGCTCGCGCGCCTTCAGAAACTCCGAGGCGCAAACATTGGCCGCCAGCATGCACTCCTCGATCAAC
>JAPLRA010000149.1:5723-7706 GCA_026399445.1 Sulfuritalea sp. | reverse complement strand
GAGAGCATGGCGCCCTTGGGCCTGCCCGTCGTGCCCGAGGTGTAGATCAGGATCGCCAGCTCTTCGGGTCGCCGCGAGCTCACGCGCGCGCGCCATTCGGCGTCCGCTTCGGCGGCGCCGAGGCGTGCCAGGCGGGTCCGTCCCAGTTCACGCAGCGCCGCGAAACTGATCACCTGTTCGTCATGCAGGTCGCGCAGCCCGTCCATATCCCAGACCACGATCTTGCGCAGGGCCGGCAGGCGCTCGCGCACTTCGAGGGCCTTGTCGAGTTGCTCGTCGTCCTCGACGAACAGGATCACCGAGTTCGAATCCTGCGTCAGGTATTCGACCTGGCTCGCCGCATCGGTGGGGTAGATGCCGGAACTGATGCCGCCGCAGGAGAGCACGGCGAGATCCGAGAACAGCCATTCCTGCCGCGTATTGCCCAGTATCGAGGTAGTTTCGCCCACCGCAAAGCCGAGTTCGAGCAGGCCCATGCCCGCTTCGTGCACGATCTCGCCGACTTCCCGCCACGACAGGCTCTGCCACAGGCCGTATTTCTTCTGGCGGAACAGCGTCATGTCGCCACGCTTGGCGACGCCGTTCCAGAACATCTCCGGCAGGTTGTCGCCGGCCACGACGATGTCGTGCTCGGCCCAATAGCGTTTGCCGTCAAGCTGCCACATGGCATCTACCCACAATCATCTCCATTGCTTTTTCTTCTTCCAACGCCGCCCTTCGCGTACGCCGGCTTCCTTGACGCCGAGGTAGAACTCCTTGATGTCGTCCTTCTCGCGCAGCGCGGCGCAGGTGTCGTGCATCACGATGCGGCCGATTTCCAGCACGTAACCGTAGTCGGCGTACTGCAGGGCGATGTGGGCGTTCTGCTCGACCACCAGCAGCGTCACGCCGCGTTCGCGATTGATGCGGACGATGATCTCGAAGATTTCCTTGGTCAGCTTTGGCGACAGGCCGAGGCTGGGTTCGTCGAGCAGCATCATGGTCGGCTTCGCCAGCAGCGCGCGGCTGATCGCCAGCATCTGCTGCTGGCCGCCGGAAAGCTGGCCGGCGGGCTGGTTCTTGCGCTCATTCAGGATCGGAAAATAGCCGAAGACGTCCTCGATGTCTTTCGCCACGGCATCCTTGTCGGACGCCGGCCGCGTATAGGCGCCCATCAACAGGTTCTCGCGCACCGTCAGCAGCGGGAATATCTCGCGGCCCTCGGGTACATGCACCAGTCCCTGTCGCACGATCCAGGCCGGATCGCGGCCTTCGAGCTTGTCCTGGCGAAAGACGATGCTGCCTTTCTGCGGATCGAGAATTCCCGATATGGTTTTCAGAATCGTGGTCTTGCCCGCGCCGTTGGAGCCGAGCACGGTGACGATCGAACCGGGGGCCACGGCCAGCGAAACGCCGCGAATGGCCTTGACCGCGCCATAGGACGCTTCGACGTTGTTGAGCTGGAGAACCGGCTGCGCAGTTTCAGACATCGGCCGTGCCTCCGAGGTAGGCCTCGATCACACCCGGATGCGCCTGCACTTCCTCCGGCGTGCCCAGCGTCAGCACCTCGACGGTGATGCCAAGATCATTCTTGATGTCCTCGATCCAGAAACCCATGTCCTCCGTCTCTTCGGTATTGAGTCCCGACGATGGCTCGTCCAGCAGCAGCAGACGCGGCCGCATCGACAGCGCGCGCGCCAGCTCGACCACCTTGCGCACGCCGTAGGGCAGGCCGGCGACCATGCTGTCGCGATAGTGCTGCAAATCGAGGAACTCGATGACCTCTTCGACCTGGCGGCGGAACTCGAGCTCGGCGCGACGTACCGAGCCGGTGAACAACCAGTCCTGCACCCAGCCGGTGTGGCGATGGCAGTGACGGCCGACCAGCAGGTTCTGCAACACCGTGGCATGTTCGAACAGCTCGATGTTCTGGAAGGTACGGGCGATGCCGTGACGCGCAACGACATGCGGCGGCATGCGCGAGATCACTTCGCCCTCGAAGCG
>JAPLRA010000149.1:4295-5707 GCA_026399445.1 Sulfuritalea sp. | reverse complement strand
CTTCTGCCGCTTGAACATGCCCTTGCGGTAGAAGGGGAAGATCTCGAGAAAGGTGCGGAATTTCAGCCAGCGCCCATAGAGGCCCAGCGGTTCGAAGAGCACGATGGCGATCAGGATGATGCCGAAAATCGTCGGCTGCAATCCGGTCTGCTGGCCGATCGCAGGCGGCAGCCAGTCCTTGCCGGTGACGATCAGCTGCTGCACCGCGAACCAGAAGGCCGGGCCGAAAATCGCGCCCTGAATCGAGCCGAGGCCGCCGATCACCACCATCATCAGCAGTTCGATCGATTGCAGGAAGCCGAACTGGTCAGGCGTGATGAAGCGGATCTTGTGGGCATAGAGTGCGCCGGCAATGCCGGCCAGAGCCGCCGACAGCGCAAAGGCGATGGTCTTGTAGTGGGCCAGGTTGATGCCCATGCTCTGCGCCGACACTTCGGAATCACGGATCGCAACGAAGGCGCGACCGGTCGGGCTGCGCAGCAGGTTGAGCGCACCCAGCACGCATAGCACTGCGATGCCGGTAACAAGGTAATAGAAGTTCGCGCCGTCGTCGAAATTGATGCCCGCTATGTTCAGTGCGCCGAGTTGCCGTCCGGCATTGCCGCCGGTGATGTGTTCGGCGCGCACCACGACTTCTTCAAGAATGAAACCGAAGGCCAACGTGGCGATCGACAAATACATGCCCTTTACCCGCAAGGCCGGCAGGCCGATCATGATCCCCGTGATTCCCGCCACGATGGCCGCCATGGGCAGGGAAACAATGAAGGGCCAGCCCATGCTCTGCATGTACGCTTCCGTATAGGCGCCCATGGCGAGGAAGCCGGCGTGGCCCAGAGAGATCTGCCCGGTATACCCGGCCAGCAACATCAGGCCGAGGCAGACGATGGCGTAGATGCCGATGAAAGTGACCTGCGACAGCGTGTATTCGGACAGCAGCCAGGGTGCGGCCACCAGCACCAGCGCCAGGGCGGCGTACCAGAACATCTGGCCGCCATGTTTGAACAGTGAGATGTCCTGTTCATATCTGGTCTTGAAAATGAAATGCATGGCGGTCTACACCTTCTTCGTCAGGTTGTCGCCGAACAGGCCGTTCGGCTTGACCACCAGCATGATCAGCACGACGACGTAGGCCGCAATGTCCTTGAAACCTTCCGGCAGATAGAAGCCGGAAAGTGACTCGACGATACCGATAACGAGGCCGCCCACCAATGCGCCTGGAATGCTGCCGAAGCCGCCCACCACCGCCGCCGGAAACGCCTTGAGACCGACAAAACCCATGTTGGCATGAACGAAGGTGATCGGCGCCAGCAACAGGCCGGCGACGCCACAAATGGCCGCCGACAGGCCCCAGATCAGCATGTTCACGCGACGCACGGGAATGCCCATGTAGAACGCCGCCAGCTGGTTCTGCG
>JAPLRA010000149.1:0-4218 GCA_026399445.1 Sulfuritalea sp. | reverse complement strand
TTGCCTTCGCCGCCGAGCCAGATCACCTCGTCCTTGAAGGGCACCGGCAGGGTATGGGTCTCGGTACCCCAATAGGGAATCATGGTCACCAACCCGCGCGCCAGGTAACCGATACCGATGGTCATCATCACCACGGTAAACGCCGGCTGGCCGAGCAGGGGGCGCAGCACCACGCGTTCGACGCCCATGCCGACCAAAGCCATGGCGGCGACGGTGGCCAGAAACGCCAGCCAGAAAGGCAAGCCGAGGATCGTCATGGCGGCCAGGCCGAGGAAACCGCCCACCATCATCAGATCGCCCTGGGCGAAATTGACGGTTTCGGTCGCCTTGTAGATCAGCACGAAGCCGAGGGCGAGCAGCGCATAAATGCAGCCGATGGCGGCACCGCTGACGATCAATTGCAGGAACTGCAACACCCGATATCTCCTCCGGGGAAAACTGCTGTTTTAGCGCTCTTTGCGAGTCTGCTTTGGATTATGCATCAAGCCGGGTAGAAGCGTTCCCCCTTGGCCGCCATGTTGCGCAGCAATTGCGGCGCAGCGAAGCGCGGGCCGTGCTGTTCCGCCAGGCGGTCGAGCGTCGCCACCGCCTGCGCCGGGCCGAGCGTATGCAGCCAGCCGATCGGGCCGCCGCGGAAGGGCGGGTAGCCCCAGCCGAGGATGGCGCCGACATCGGCGTCGATCGGCGCGCGCAAGACCTTTTCTTCGAGGCAGCGCACGGTTTCCACCGACTGCACGAGGATCAAGCGCTCGACGATCTGTTCGAGCGTCAACATCGCCGTACCGTCATCCGCAGCGGCGAGGAGAGCGTTCTTTGCTCGACCGCCTTGCTGCGCAGGGGCTTCATCAGCGCCAGCGCTCTGCGTCCCTGCGGGAACTTTCACCGGGAACTGCTGCGCCAATCCAGGCCATAGATGTTTCGGTCCATCAGCCGGATAGTCGTAGAAACCGGCGCCGGACTTACGACCGAGGCGGCCCAGATCGGCGACCATCTTCGCTGCGACGCGATCCGCAGCACGCTCGACATAGGCGCTGCCGAGATCGGCGCGGGTCTGCTGCGCGATCTTGTACACCAGCTCGATCGAGACTTCGTCGGCCAGCGCCAGCGGGCCGACCGGCATGCCGGCGATCAGCCCGGCCTTGTCGATCAGCGCCGGCGGCACGCCCTCTTCGAGCAGGGCCATGCCTTCCGAAACGTAGGTGCCGAACACACGGCTGGTGTAGAAGCCGCGCGAATCATTGACCACGATCGGCGTCTTGCCGATGGCCCGCACATAGTCCATCGAGCGTGCCAGCGTCGCGTCGCTGGTGGCCTTGCCGACGATGATTTCCACCAGCGGCATTTTTTCCGCCGGCGAGAAGAAATGCAGGCCGATGAAGTTGGCCGGGCGCACCGAAGCTTCGGCCAGGCCGGTGATCGGCAGCGTCGAAGTGTTGGAAGCGAAAATCGCATCGGCGGCAATCACGGCCTCGGTCTTCTTCGTAACGTCGGCCTTGATCTCGCGCTTCTCGAACACGGCTTCGATCACCATCTCGCAGCCCTTTAGATCGGCATAGTCGGCAGTCGGATGGATGCGGGCCAGCAAGGCCTCCATCCCCTCGGCCGTCATGCGGCCCCGCTGCACCTGCTTGTTCCACTGCTTGCGCGCGTACTCCTTGCCCTTGTCCGCCGCTTCCTGCGTGGTGTCGAGCAGCACGATGTCGATGCCGGCCGTCGCGGTCGACATCGCGATCCCGGCGCCCATCATGCCGGCACCGAGCATGCCGATCTTCGAGTACTTCTGCTGCGGAACGCCGGCAGGGCGCGATGCCAGCTTGTTCGCCTCGTTCATGCCGAAGAACAAACTGCGGATCATGTTCTTCGACACCGGCGACATCACCAGATTGGTGAAGTAGCGCGGCGCCTCGATGGCGAGCCCGGTGTCGAGGTTGGTCGACAGACCCTCATAGACGCAGGAGAGGATATGGCGCGGCGCCGGGTAGTTGTCGTAGGTCTTCTCGCGCAGCATGGCGTTGGCCGCCATCAGCATCTGCATGCCGTTTGGCCTATTCGGTCCGCCGCCGGGAATCTTGAAGCCTTTCGTGTCCCAGGGCTGCAGCGGTTTGCTGCCGGCAGCAATGGCATCGGCCACCCAGGCTCGCGCCGCCGTGCGCTCATCGCCGACTTTCACCACGGCGTGGATCATGCCGATCTTTTGCGCCTCGGCCACCTTGATGCGTTTGCCCTCCATGAGCAGCGGCGCGGCGGCCATCATGCCGACCAGGCGCGGCACGCGCTGCGTACCGCCCGCTCCGGGCAGCAGGCCCAAGGTGACTTCGGGGAAGCCGAAGCGCGCCTTGGGATTGTCGGCCGCGACGCGGTAATGACAGCCGAGAGCGATTTCCATGCCGCCGCCCAGTGCGCTGCCATTGAGCGCTGCCGCAATCGGCTTGCCGCCGAGTTCGATGGCGCGCATGAGCTTGTGCGTCTGGCTGATCGCAGCATGAAAGGCTGCCGCATCGGTCGCTGCGCCGAGTTCGGCGAGGTCGCCGCCGGCGATGAAATCCTTCTTCGCCGAGGCAATCACGATTCCCTTCACAGCCGGATCGGCGAGCGCCTTCTGCATGGTCTCGCCGTAGGCACCCAGGGATTGGGCATTGAGGATGTTCTGCGATTTGTTCGGGTAATCGAATTCGACCGTAGCAATGCCGTCTGCGTCTATGGAGTAATTCAGCATGTCAGACTCGCTCAATGATGGTTGCCGTGCCCATGCCGGCGCCGACGCAGAGCGTGGCGAGGCCGGTGGACAGCTTGCGCCGCTCGAGCTCGTCGAGCAGCGTGCCGAGGATCATGGCGCCGGTGGCGCCCAGCGGGTGGCCCATGGCGATGGCGCCGCCATTGACGTTCATCCTGTCGTGCGACACGGCCAGCACCTGCATGAAGCGCAGCACCACGGCGGCGAAAGCCTCGTTGAGCTCGAACAGGTCGATGTCGCCCACCTTCATGCCCGCGCGCTTGAGCGCCTTCTCCGCGGCGTACGATGGGCCGGTGAGCATGATCGACGGCTCCGAGCCGATCGAGGCGAAGGAGCGGATCCGCGCCCGCGGCTTCAAGCCCAGCGCCGCGCCCATTTCCTTTGTACCGAACAGCACGGCGGCGGCGCCATCGACGATGCCCGAGCTGTTGCCTGCGTGATGCACATGGTTGATGCGCTCGACTTCGGGATAGCGCTGCAGCATCACGCTGTTGAAGCCGTACTTTTCGCCCTGCTCCTGGAACGCGGGCTTGAGCAGCGCCAGTGATTCCAGTGTGGATTCCGGCCGCATGTATTCATCACGGTCGAGCATGACCAGACCGTTGATGTCCTTCACCGGCACGATGGATTTTGCAAAGCGCCCTTCGTCCCAGGCCTGCTTGGCGCGGCGCTGGGATTCGGCCGCGTAGCTATCGACATCGTTGCGCGAAAAACCCCATTTGGTGGCGATCAGATCGGCGGAAATTCCCTGCGGCACGAAGCCGGTCTTCGCCGCCACCTGCGGATCGATCGGCCAGGCGCCGCCGGAAGAGAACATCGGCACGCGCGACATCGACTCGACGCCGCCACCGACGACAAGGTCGGCCTGTCCGGACATGATCTGCGCAGCCGCCTGATTGCAGGCCTCGAGGCCCGAGGCGCAGAAGCGGCTGACGGTAACGCCGGGCGCGCTGGTGGCGTAGTCGGCATACAGCGCGGCGACACGCGCAATGTCGGCACCCTGCTCGCCGACCGGCTCGACGCAGCCGAGCACCACGTCATCGACTTTCGAGGTGTCGAGCTTGTTGCGGTCGCGCAAGGCGCGCAATGCGGTGGCCGCCAGATAGATCGGCGTCGCCTGGTTCAGCGCGCCGCCCTGCTTGCCCTTGCCGCGCGGCGTGCGCACGGCGTCGAATATGAAGGCTTCGGTCATTACAGACTCCTGCTGATGAGTTCTTTCATGATTTCATTGGTGCCGCCGTAGATGCGCTGCACGCGGGCATCGGCCCAGGCACGGGTGATCGGGTATGCCCACATGTAACCGTAACCGCCGTGCAGCGGCACGCATTCGTCCATGGCTTTGAACTGCAGGTCCGAGCACCAGTACTTGGCCATCGAGGCCGTCGCCGGATCGAGCTTGTTTTCCAGCAGCAGGTCGATGCAGCGGTCGACGAAGACGCGGCCGATCTGCACCTCGGTTTTCAGCTCGGCCAGTTTGAAGCGGG
>JAPLRA010000443.1 GCA_026399445.1 Sulfuritalea sp. | reverse complement strand
TAGCCGCGTTCCCCGGCCTTTGCCTTGAAGAATGCAATGACCGAACCATCGAGCATGATTGAAACGCGCTGCTTGCCCAGCCGTTCATTGACCGCCGCCGAGAATTCATCGTGGCTGACATCCTTCAGGCCCACCCGCAGGCGAGGTGACTTAGAGGTAGCGGGAGAGGGTGTCGATTTCATGGGGGTCCGCCTTTCGCACTGGCGGGACGGCGATCAAACCTGGTGCGCGTCCTTCACGCCGTGGAAAGTACCAAATGCCCCACGTCGGATTTCGCGGGACGAACGCTTATCTTGATGTCGTAGCCTAGGCGCGTAAGGCAATCCATCAGCTTTCGTTCGGACAGGTTGGTGAATTCGCCACGCATCATGTCGGACACCTTGGGTTGTGTGATTCCCATGCGCTTGGCGGCTTCCTGTTGGGTCAGGCCAAGCTGTTGCATGGCTTTCCGGATCTCGACCACCAGTCCGGTTTTGATTTTCAGCTTTTCCGCGTCCGGCAGGTCAAGATCGGCATACACGTTACCTGAACCCCGCTGCACTTCGATTCCACCTACAAGTCGGCTTTTCATTTCCGCAACTCCTTCGCAAACGCTTCGGCGATTTTCAGCCGCGCGTGAATGATGTTCATGTCTTCCGCCGGTGTGGCAATGCCACGTTTGCTTTTCTTCTGGAAGCTGTGAAGAACAAACACTGCCTCGACAAACTTCACCGTATACACGGCACGGTAGGTGCCGCCCGCATCGTCTTCCACCACTTCGAGCACCCCGGCGCCACCGAAACCCTTGAGTACCTTCGCGGCGTCGTGCTTGTCACCAGCCTGCGCCAAAGACAGGGCAAAGCCGAAAAACCGGCGAACAGCCACGGGCATGGCCATCAAGTCCTTGTGGCTGCTACCGATCCATTCGAGCGGCTTTTCGTGGCTGGGCATCCGCAGAAATATACACGAACAGGTATAACTTGCCAATACCCGCTCCGCCGGACAGCATGGTGTTTCGTCTTTGGATAACCCTCACGCCACCCGCGCGATGCTGCGCGCCCGCAACTGGCCGCAACCGCCGTCAATGTCCTGCCCGGCCGACTGGCGCAGTTTCGCCAGAATGCCATGAAGATAGAGGTGCTGTGACATCGCCGCCGCGCGCTCCGACGAGGGGCGACGGTAAGCGAGCCCCTCCACGTCGTTGTAGGGAATGAAGTTCATCACCGCGTACTTGCCCTTGAGCAGCCGCACGATGCCGTCGAGTTCATCGTCGCCGTCGTTGATACCTTCGAGCAGCGTCCACTGATACTGGATCGGATAGCCGGTGGCACGCGCGTACTGTTCGCCCAGTTCCACCAGTTCGGCCGGATCGATGCGCTGCGCCTTCGGCAGCAGTTGCGCGCGCAGTTCGGCGCGTGTCGAATGCAGCGACAGCGCCAGCGCCGGCTTGACGCGTTCGCGCGGCAAGCGCTCGAACACGCGACGATCGCCGACGGTGGAGAACACCAGGTTCTTGTGCGCGATATTAGCCGCGGTGCCGAGCAGATCGATCGCTTCGAGCACGTTGTCGATATTGTGCGCCGGCTCGCCCATGCCCATGAAGGCGACCTTCTTCACCGGGCGGCGGGCACGGGCCAGCACCACCTGGGCGACGATCTCGGCACTACCGAGCTGGCGCAGCAGGCCATCGCGGCCGGTCATGCAGAAGCCGCAACCCACCGCACAGCCGACCTGGGTCGAGACGCAGACGCCGTCCTTCGGCAGCAGCACGCTCTCCACCGTCTGGCCGTCGCCGAGTTCTACCAGCAGGCGCGCGGATCCGTCATTGCCGAGATGTTCCGAACGCACCCGCGCCATGCCGTCGAGTTCCGCCGCCAGGCCGGGCAGGGCCGCGCGGATACTCAAGGGGAAGAAATCCTCCGGCGGCACCGACCCGCGGTCGAGCGGCAACGCACGCGTCCATGCCCGCAGGATGCGCTCTTCGTGACACGGCAGGGCGCCGTGGCCACGCAGCCGCTGGCGAATGTGTTCAATGCGCAGGGCTGTCATCGGCGATCCGCGCAGCGATTTTGCCGCTTCCAATTGCTCTCAATCCGTCCGGGGCTGATCCGCAATGGTCTGAAAGCATCGGCTGCAAACCGATGAGTCCTCGCGTGGCAGATGGCCATACTTTGCGCACTGCCGGTCGATCGCAAACAGCGCGAAGCTCGACCTCTTTGAAGCCAACCCGAGGATGCACAGGGTGGCGACGGCAAAAGCAATGTCGCCGCCGTTTGCTCCCAGCTGGCTCGCGGCAAAGGGTTGCAGCAAGGATGCGGAAAGCATGATGCCACCCGCCCCGATCACGAAGACGGTGTTGGCGAAGTGCCTGGCCTTGGCTTCAAGTTCTTCCTTCGATGGCGTCACGGTGGCTCCGGCTGAATCAAAGCATGCAATCAAGCCGCGCAGTCTACCGCGTGTAGCGGCACGCGTTTATTCTCGCCATGCTGCCGGGGAATGCGTTATCTGCTTGCCGCGAATTTGGTCAGCGGCCTGGCCGCCAGACGGGAATGCACGGCGTCGATGATTTCCGCCTCGCGTGGCGTCAGAGAGAAGAGCCCGTAGCGCCGCCAGGCGCGGATCGCGCCGCGGAGCTCCTGGAAGGAAAATGATGTGTTACATGAACACAAGGCCTGCCGAGAAGCAGCATCATTCCGATTTTGACCGATTCCGGATGCCGCGAAATCCGTTGAAAGTTTTTCACAAAGCGGGTCGGCTGAAACCGCAAGAATCGGTGGGAAAATGGCCGATATCCATGACAACCCCGGCGGCTGACTTCACGTCTCGCCCCCCTCCCTGAAAAGCGCCGCATGAAAATCCCCAACACGATGGAACGGGATTGCCTGCTGGAAGAAATCCGTGTGGAAGTCCTCGACACGCAACGGTTTACCGGTGTCCAGGAACTCGAGCAGCGGGTAATGGACGCGCTGCGGCAGACGCCGCGCGACGAATTTGTACCCCACGAACTTCGCTATGGCGCTTACGCCAACCGTCCTCTGCCGATCGGCCACGGCCAAACCATTTCGCAACCCTACGTCGTGGCACTGATGACCGGCCTGATTCAGCCTCAACCGGAAGACGTGGTGCTCGAGATCGGCACCGGCTCCGGCTATCAGGCCGCCATCCTGTCGCCGTTGGTGAAACAGGTCTATTCAATGGAGATCATCGAGGAGCTTGCCGGACAGGCCAGCGAGCGGTTGCAGCGCCTCGGCTATCACAACGTCGACGTGCGGACGGGCAATGGCCGCCTGGGCTGGCCCGAGCACGCGCCCTACGACGCGATTCTCGTTACGGCGGCCGCAACCCGGGTTCCCCCGGCGCTGATCGAGCAGCTCAAGCCGGGCGGTACGCTGGTCATTCCCGTCGGTCTGCAGCATGTCGCGCAGGACCTGCTGGTGATAAGGAAGCGGAGCGATGGGAGTCTTGAAGAGAAGCATGTTCTGCCGGTTGTCTTCGTGCCCCTCACCGGATCGCCCTGCGATTGAACAGAGCCTGTCGCGGACAGCCCGCCGCAGTTACCTGGCATCGCTG
>JAPLRA010000462.1 GCA_026399445.1 Sulfuritalea sp. | reverse complement strand
TATAAGTTTCATCAAGAACGCAACACTACACTAGGTCCTCCTGCCCCTTGATCAGCGGCGTATAGGGCGAACAACTGGTTTCGTCGGCGAACGCGGGCGTACCGGCCAGCGCGGCGGACACTGCGATCGTCAGTGCGATCTTGCGGGCCGGGTTCTTTAGGTGCATTGTGTTTTTCATGCTTCTCTCCTCATTTGGGTTGAACTATTTTCGGTGCTGCGTTCTGCGCAGAGGGGGGGCATCAACAGATGTACCCCCGCGGCGATTTGTCACACTTCCAGTGTCAAATGGTTATTTGTAAAGCAATTTAGCAGAACAGCCGATGCGGACAATTGGGATGTTTACCTAGGTGCCCGCAGGTTGTCCCTGATCGTTCCCCTTGGCCAGCGTGTCGGGTTGCATTGCACCAACGAAGCCATGTCTGTGAAATAGGACCGACTGTCATGATCGGTATCCGCGCTTGGATCGCCCGTGTTTCTGGCCGCACTCCTCCTTGGCGTAACAGTCAAATGGCCATGCAGAATCCGGTTGAACGGTAGGTACCCACATGCCGGGTTGCCCCGAACCGCGGCTCTGGCAGCAGCGCTGGGGCTTGTGTTCTAGGACCGTCGAATCTGTGTCGCCGGCAGATCGGTGCACGTGCCATGAGCCACATGTGCGGCCATGCCGATAGTCTCTCCCAGGGTCGGATGGGGATGGTGAATCGCTTTACCGATTGCAACAGCATCGCACTTCAGGCTGATGGCAAGGGTGATTTCCCCGATCATGTCGCCGGCACCGGGACCGACGATGGCGCCGCCCAGTATCGCGCCGCTGGTTCGGTCGAAAAGGAGCTTGGTCATTCCGTAGTCAGCACCATTGGCGATGGCCCTCCCTGAGGCGGCCCAGGGAAATCTGGCCACGTCTATCTCCACTCCCATCTGCTTTGCAACGTCCTCGGACAAGCCAACCCACGCAATCTCCGGGTGGGTGTAGGCCACGCCCGGGATCAGCGAGGAATCGTATTTGCTGACCAGTCCGGCGGCGGATTCAGCGGCAACGTGAGCCTGGTGCACAGCCTTGTGGGCGAGCATGGGCATGCCAACGATATCGCCGACGGCAAAGATATGAGGCACATTGGATGCCATCCGGGTATCTGTTGGAATGAAGCCGCCCGCGCTGACGGAAATACCAGCCTTGTCCGCGTCGATCCCCATGCCGTTCGGTTTGCGGCCCGCCGCCTGCAGGATCATGTCGTAGCGGCGCGCTTCTGCCGGTGCGTCATCCCCCTCGAACCTGACCCACAGACCGTCGTCCCGGGCATCGACCGCCACGGTTCTGGTCTTCAGCATTATGTCGTCGAAGCGATGCCGGTTCTGCTTTTCCCAGATTCCGACCAGATCGCGGTCCGGTCCCGGCATCAGGCTGTCCTGCATTTCCACCACATCGATGCGTGCACCCAGGGCGGAGTACACCGTGGCCATCTCGAGGCCGATGATGCCGCCGCCAATGACGAGCATTTTCTGCGGAACAAAGCGAAGCTCCAGTGCACCGGTGGAATCGACAATCCGCTCATCCTTGGGCAGGAATGGCAGGTGCACCGGGTGCGAACCCGTAGCGCTGATGCACTTCTTGACATGGCTCACCTGGCGCGCACCCATTCGCTTGCCCGCACTCTCGGCAAGCTCGACCTCTACGCTGTGGGCATCGCGGAAGCGGCCATTGCCGAACACCGTGCGCACCTTGCGTGCTTTCGCCATTCCGGCGAGCCCACCGGTGAGTTGGCCGACGACCTTGGCCTTGTGGGTACGGAGCCTGTCGATGTCGATGTGGGGTGGGGCAAAGTCGATACCCGTCTTGGCCATGCCGATGGCTTCCTCCATGGCAATGGTCAGATGCAGCAAAGCCTTGGATGGAATGCAGCCGACATTGAGGCAGACGCCCCCCATGATCGGATAGCGCTCCACCACGATCGCATCCAGCCCCAGGTCAGCGGCGCGAAACGCGGCGGAGTACCCTCCCGGCCCGGCGCCCAGTACCAGCAACTCGCACGAGAGTTCCTCCGGCGGCGTTTCGGCCAGGGATGCAGCGGCAAAGGCCGCAAACAGGGAAAACTTGCGTGGCGCAGAAGCGGCAGCGGTATCCGCCGGTTGGCGCTTCGGTCGCTGCTCCTGGCTGGCGGCCATCACGACCACTACCCGGCCGGGAAGCACTGTGTCGCCGCAGGCGACGCGGATTTCAGTGACGGTGCCGTCTACAGGTGCCGCAACATCCACGACCGCCTTGCCGGATTCGACTGTCACCAGCGGATCGTCGGCCCAGACCAGGTCGCCGGGCCTGACCAGAATTTCCGCCACCGATAGGGACCCCTTGTCACCGACATCAGGGACGGCGATTTCATGAATCTGCGACATCATTCTTCTCCCACCTCAAGTAGGCCGTCGGCGCAAGTCCTGCGCCGACGATTTCATGGCACTTCAGGCCGGCATCAACACACCGTTGAACACCACCTTGCCTGATACCTCAATGGGACGAACCAGCGTATCGAGCACTGGGCAATGAGATTCGACAGCCTCG
>JAPLRA010000281.1 GCA_026399445.1 Sulfuritalea sp. | reverse complement strand
TCGCCGGAAAAGGCGCTGCTGGCCAGGCTGGCGACCCTGATCGTCTCCTGTCCCTGCACCTTTGGCCTGGCGATTCCGCTCACGGCGGCGACGGCGGTGGGCACCGCGCTGCGGCGCGGCATCATTTTCAGCAGCGGCGACCTGTTCGAGAAATCGCCGCGCGTAGATATTGTCGTGCTGGACAAGACCGGCACGCTTTCGTCCGGGGAAATGACCGTGGTGGATGTCGTCGGGCCGCCCGGTACCGCCGCACGCGCGGCGGCGGTCGAACGCCATTCGGCGCACCCGGTAGCAAAGGCCATCGCCGGCCTGGATGCGACGCGTACCGCCAGCGAGGTCGAACTCCATCCAGGCCGGGGTGCGGTGGCCAGCGTCGGCGGACTTCGCGTCGCGGTTGGCAGTCGCACCCTGTTCGCGACCCTGAGCTGGGAGATACCGGCCGAACTCGCGTCACGGATCGCCGACTGCCGCGACGGTGACAGCGTGGTCTCCTGGGTTGGCTGGGATGGGCGTGCCGAAGGCGCCATCGTCACGCGCGATCGCGCCCGCCCCGAGTGGATCGACGTCGTCACCACTTTGCGTCGCCACTGTCGTGTGGTGTTGCTGACCGGCGCCGAGCATTCCAATGGCTATGCCGAGCATGTCGATGAGGTCCATGCCGGCGTGCCGCCCGAGGCAAAGGCGGCGGTGATCCGGCGCCTCAAGATGCAAGGGCGGGGCGCGATGATCGGCGACGGCAGCAACGATGCTCCGGCGCTGGCCGCGGCCGATTTCGGCATTGCCTTCGGCGCCGCCACGCAACTCGCCGCCGAGGCCGCCGACATCGTGATCCCCGGCGATCGGCTGGAGCGCGTACTCGACGCCTTTGCGCTGGTCGGCGCCGCACAACGACGGGTCCGGCAGAACCTGGCCTGGGCGCTGAGCTACAACGCGATCGCCATTCCGCTGGCCATGACCGGCTTTCTCAGTCCGCTGGTCGCAGCGGTGGCGATGTCGGCCAGCAGCCTGCTGGTGGTGGCGAACTCGACACGCGCCCTGCTGCCCGAGGCGAAAGTCGGCGCTGGCGACACGCCAAGCGGGCAGGCCGCGGCCGCCGCCGCCGCCCACAAGGCCGGAGCACCGCTGACACCTCCGTGACCTTGAGTTCGGCGGAGCAGCGTATTCGGCAATTCGTTTCGTCCAGCCATGTCTGAATACCGGGGGGTTCTCCCGTTGTTCGGATGTCTGCCAGTTGCAGATGGCGCAGTGCTGCGAGGGAAGGTTCCCGGTTGCGTGCGCAGGCAGACACGTCGAATCTTCCGATGGTGAGCTTCAGTAGCTCCGTCGGTAGGTGCTGGCCGGGTCCTTCTCGGGTGGTGTGTCGGCGGGTTGCGCGGCACGTGCCTCCGCCGCCAACTTCTGCACGTTGTCACCCGTCAGGCTCCTGAGGAAGGCGGTGAGGGACTGCTTTTCTGTCGGCGAGAGTCCCAACGGTTTGATCAGCGGATCTTTCTGCGGGTTGTCGATGCCACCGCGGTCGTAAAACTCGACCTCCTCCTCCAGCGTGGCGATCGAACCATCATGCATATAGGGTCCGGTAAGCACGACGTTGCGCAAGCCCGGCGTCCTATAGGCCCAGGAGTCCGCCGGATCGAGCGTTACTTCATAGCGTCCGACGTCAGCCAGAGGTCGTTCGAACGAGTCCAGCGCCTTGTCCTCAACATCGACGAACTTGCCCGGCGCGAGCTGCACGCGGTGCGT
>JAPLRA010000380.1 GCA_026399445.1 Sulfuritalea sp. | reverse complement strand
CCGAACGCTTGATCCCGGCCTGCTGCACTTTGTCGAGCGCGTCGCCGGTGCTGGCGAAGGTCTCGCCCTTCTGCACCATCGCCAGTACTTCGTCGTCGCCCGATTCGGCGCCGACGTAGGCCATGGTCAAGCCGGCGGCGGCCAGTTCCTTTAGTTCCTCGACGGATTTCTTGCGCAGGTTGCGCGGCAGGCAGTAGCTGGAGACGCGGCGCACCGCCGGCAGGTGCTGGCGGATGGCATCGAGAATTTCCAGAAGGCGTCGGGTCGGAAGCACCAAGGCATCGCCAGGAACAGCCGTCGGTTACGGGCAGGATCAGCGATTCCGCCTCGCTGGGCGGGCGGAAAACTGGATCGACGTAGCGGATCGGGAAGCCGGCGTTCATGTTGTCGATTATCTCAGGACGGCGCACGGTATGATGCGTCCCGCTCCAAATCCGCCGCGCCTATCCAATGCCTTTCCCCACGCTGGCCTTTGTCGACCTTGAAACTACCGGTGCCACGGCGACCGCCGACCGCATTACCGAAATCGGCATCGTCGAGGTCGATGAGCAGGGCGTCCGTGAGTGGTCCTGTCTGGTCAATCCGGGGACACCGATTTCCGGCTTCATCGAGCGACTGACCGGCATTTCGAATGCGATGGTGGCTGACGCGCCCCCGTTCGAGGACGTCGCGGAAGAGGTCAAGGCACGTCTCGAGGGCCGCCTTTTCATCGCCCACAATGCGCGCTTCGACTATGGCTTTCTGAAGAACGAGTTCAAGCGCGCCGGACATGACTTTCGCGCCACCGTGTTGTGCACGGTGAAGCTTTCGCGCAAGCTGTTTCCGCAGCATGCCAAGCACAATCTGGACAGCTTGATAGCGCGTCACGATCTCACGGTGAGCAGCCGGCACCGGGCCCTGGGCGATGCAAAGCTGATTCACCAGTTCTGGAATCGCGTGCAGACCGAGATAGCGCCTGAACTGCTGGCTGAGACCGTCAGGGTGCTGACAGCCCGGCCCAGCCTGCCCGCCGGTCTTGATCCTGCGGCGATCGATGATCTGCCGGAAGGTGCAGGGGTGTACCTGTTCTATGGCGAGAACAATCTGCCCTTGTATGTCGGCAAGAGCAAGGAACTCAAAAAGCGCGTGCTGGCGCACTTCGCCGCCGATCATGCGGTAGCGAGGGAAATGAATCTGGCGCAGCAGGTGCGACGCATCGATTGCATCGAAACCGGCGGCGAAATCGGGGCGCTGTTGAAGGAAGCAATGCTGATCAAGCAATTGCAGCCGATCCACAACCGGACCCTGCGCCGCAATGAGGATCTCTGTTTCTGGCAGCTCGTCGAATCACGCCCCGGAGAGTGGCGGCCGGAACTGATGCTCGCGAGCGATCTCGAATTGCGTCGACAGGAGCACTTGTACGGACCGTTCAAGACAGCAAAGGAAGCCAAGCGCACACTGACCGAGCTGGCGAAGGAGCATCGGCTTTGTCACTCGCTGCTCGGGCTGGAGAAGGTGAAACCGGGCAAGCCCTGCTTCGCGCACCAGTTGCAGCAATGCAAGGGTGCTTGCGTCGGCAAGGAGCCGGTGTCGTTCCACAGTGCGCGCCTGATGGCGGCGCTCGGGCGATGGCAACTGGCCGCTTGGCCCTTCGCGGGTCCGGCATGGCTGCGGGAAGGCAATGAGGTTCATCTGATCGACCATTGGCGTCATCTTGGCACCGCGCACGACGCCGCGGATCTGCATGCCCTGCTCGACACGGAGCCACCTGCCTTCGACCGCGACAGCTATCGCATCCTGGTCAAGGCGCTCGATCGCATGACGCCCCTGGCGGCGAGGCGGGCCTAGCGTACTTCTGCAGCCGGCTTGCTGCGCAGCCGCGCCAGTCGATCCTTGATTTCCGTCATCGCCGCCGCCGCAGCTTTTTCGCCTTCGAGCACGGCGCGGTGGCGGCCGGCGAAATCGGTGGCAGGCAATTCGGCCGTGACGGGACGGATCACGATATCTGCCTCGGTTTTTCATAGCGACCGATCGACTGACCCATGATGGCGAAGGTTTGCAGCAGCACCTCGAGCGTGCTCGAGGTG
>JAPLRA010000131.1 GCA_026399445.1 Sulfuritalea sp. | reverse complement strand
GCCGGCGAATGGACACCGAACGTGCATGGCGGGCGCGAGAACCTCGCGGCGATTGCCTTCCTGCGCGAGTTGAATGAAATGGTGCACGGCGAATTTGCCGGCGCGCTGACCATCGCCGAGGAATCCACGGCCTGGCCCATGGTGTCGCGCCCCACCTGGCTCGGTGGCCTGGGCTTTTCGATGAAGTGGAACATGGGCTGGATGAACGATACGCTGGACTATATGCAGCACGACCCGGTGTATCGGCGCTACAACCACGAGCGGCTGACCTTTGGCCAGCTCTACGCCTACACCGAGAATTTCGTGCTGCCCTTGTCGCATGACGAGGTGGTGCATGGCAAGAGTTCGCTGCTGGGCAAGATGCCGGGCGACGAGTGGCAACGCTTTGCCAACCTGCGGCTGCTGCTGGCCTACCAGATGATGGCGCCAGGCAAGAAGCTGCAGTTCATGGGCGCGGAGATCGGGCAGTCGTGGGAATGGCGGGCCGGCGAAGAGCTGCCCTGGTATCTGCTGCAGTATCCCTTGCACGCCGGAGTAAAGAGCCTCGTGCGCGAACTGAATCAGCTTTATGTGGGCGAACCGGCCTTGCATGAACTGGACTTTTCCTCTGCGGGCTTTCAGTGGATCGATTGTCACGATGCCGATCAATCGGTGGTGAGCTGGTTGCGCCGCTCGCTCGACGGCCGCCATGCCGTGGTGGTGCTGAATTTCACGCCGGTACCGCGTCAAAACTATCGCTTGGGTGTCCCGCTGGCCCAGGACTACCTTGAGCGACTGAACACGGATTCCGCGCACTACGGCGGCAGCGATCTGGGCAACAACGGTCGCGTTACTGCGACGCCGACGTCCTGGATGGGCTTCCCCGCCTCGCTGACGCTCACCTTGCCGCCACTGGCAGCTTTGGTGTTGCTGCCAGCCTGATCGGCGCAGGCCGATCCTTCACCCGCCCAAGCGTCCTTCCGCCAGCAGCCGATCAATCTCGGCTTCAGCCTGTACCCAGTCGTCCAGCAGATTGCCCGGGGCAAAACCGCGCCGTTCGGCGATGTAGTAGGCGGCCATCTCGATGTAGTGCTTGCGCTTTTCCAAAGGAATGTTTGCCGGCTTTTTGCTGCCCGGCTTCTGCGGCTTTGCGGCGGCTGGCTTGGCTGCCGGCTTCGCAGCGACTTTCGGAACGGCTTTCGGGGCGGCCTTTTTGGGGACCGGCTTCTTGGCCGTTGTTTTCGTTACCGGTTCCGGCTTGACCGCCTTGCTGGTTGCGGGTGCCGGACGCTTGGCGGGCGACGCTTTCGCGGTGCTCTTGGTGGTTGCCATGTCTGCCTCCTCATGATTTTTCAGCTATATCCAATCGCCATGCTGCGCTCGTTACATGACAGGATATTGACAAACATCAAGCTTTAGTCCGATGCGATGAGCAGTGCGCCGTACAGTCCGAGCAGCGGGTCGGTGGCGACGTGGATCGGCATGCGGGCGGCGATGGCCGCGTGCTCGGCCTTGGCATTGAAAGCAGCAAGGAAGCCGCCTTGCTGGAGCATCGGCAGCAGTTTGGCGGCAATGCCGCCGGCCAGGAACACTCCGCCACGCGCCAGGCAGGCCAGCGCCATGTCGCCGGCGAAGGCGCCATAGGCGGCGAGGAACATATTCAGCGCGCGGCGCTCCGCGCCAGTCGGGTCATGCTGTGCCTGGGTGGCAATCTGCTGCGGGGGCAAGCGGGCTCCGCCGAAAAATTCGTGGATGGCGGTCAGTCCCGGCCCTGACACCACTCGTTCCCAGGTAACGCGGTCATGCCGCGCATGCAGGAAAGTCCATAGCGCCATCTGCTGTTCGTCAGCGGGAGCGAAGGCGGCATGGCCGCCTTCGCCGGCAAGGACCCGCCAGTGTCCGCCTTGCGGCAGGACGATGGCCATGCCCAGCCCGGTGCCGGCGCCCACGACGAGGCAGGGCGCCGTCGCCAGCGGTTTTCCGTTCTGGAGCGTGATTCTCTGGCTGGATGCGGTGACGGCGCCCAGCGCCGCGGCAGCGAAGTCGTTCGCCAGGCGCATGGCAGGCAGGCCGAAGCCGCGCGCCAGAACGTCGCTGTCGATAGTCCAGGGCAGGTTGGTCAGCGTTGCCTTCCGACCGTCATCGGCAATCGGGCCGGCGACCGCGAGGCAGCCGCCACGGATCAGCGCGGGATCGGTCTGCGTGTCAGCAAGGAAGGCCGCGAGCAGGCTGGCGAAATCAGGAAAGTCGGCGTTGGCGAGACGGCGATCGAGAACGAGTTTTCCGTCCTGCGCCAGTCCTAGCAGCGTCTTGGTGCCGCCGATATCACCGCAAAGGATCACACCGCCACCGGTGCGGAAATGTGCGGCTGCGGGTCGTAGCCTTGCAGGGTAAAGTCCTCGTAGCGAAAGCCGAAGATGTCCTTCACCGCCGGGTTCAGGAGCATGGTCGGGCGCTGGCGCGGTTCGCGGGAGAGCTGCAGCCGGGTCTGCTCCAGGTGGTTGGAGTAGAGGTGGCAATCGCCACCGGTCCACACGAAATCACCGGGAGCGAGGTCGCAGACCTGTGCCACCATCAGCGTGAACAGCGCATAGGAAGCGATGTTGAAGGGCACGCCGAGGAAGATGTCGGCGCTGCGCTGGTAGAGCTGGCAGGAGAGCTTGCCGTCCGCCACATAGAACTGAAACAGCGCGTGGCACGGGGGCAGCTTCATCTGCGGGATGTCGGCCGGGTTCCAGGCCGAAACGATATGCCGGCGCGAATCGGGGTTCTTCTTCAGGCCCTCGATCAGCTGCGTGATCTGGTCGATCTCGCTACCGTCCTTGGCCGGCCAGTGCCGCCACTGGTGGCCATAGACCGGGCCGAGGTCACCGTTGGCGTCCGCCCAG
>JAPLRA010000334.1 GCA_026399445.1 Sulfuritalea sp. | reverse complement strand
GGCGACGACGGGCAGAAGCTGTCCAAGCGCCATGGCGCGGTATCGGTGATGCAGTACGACGAGGACGGCTACCTGCCGGAGGCCGTGCTGAACTATCTGGCGCGGCTCGGCTGGTCGCACGGCGACGAGGAAGTCTTCAGCATGGAGCAGTTCGTGCAGTGGTTCGATCTCGATCACATCACGGCCTCCGCCGCCCAGTTCAATACCGAGAAGCTGAACTGGCTCAACGCGCACTACCTCAAGCTGGCCGATCCGCAGCGGCTAGCCGCCGAGGTGACGTGCCGGCTGGCGCGGCAGGGCGTGGCAGTCGCCGGCGGTCCCGATGTAGCGAAGGTGGTCGCACTCTATCGCGATCGCGCCGCCAATCTGAATGAGCTGGCCGATGCCGTGCATCCCTTCTATGTCGCGCCGAAGCCGACCGAAGAAATGCGTCTCCAGCATTTGACCGAGACGGCGTTGAAGGCACTGGGCGCGCTGCGCATCCATCTAGCGGAGTGCGTCTGGCAGGCGGCCGAACTGGGCCAGGCGGTGAAGCAGACTGCCGCGGCGGCGGGGCTGAAAATGCCGCAACTGGCGATCCCCTTGCGCGTCGCGCTGCTGGGGCTTCCCCAGTCGCCAGCCATTGACACTGTGCTGGAGGTTCTTGGGCGCGAGCGAGTGTTGGCGCGCCTGGACGCCGTGCTGCCCGCAGAAGCGGATTGATGCTGGTTCGGTCCTGGTTGCGCGTGGTGGCGGAAGTCTGATGCCGTCGATCCTGCTGCCCTTGCTATTGCTGCTTTTCGTGACGGCCTGCGCCACGTCGCCCGAGGGGCGTACGCAACTGGTGCCGCCGCAACCCTTGCAGGGTTTCAGCGCGGTTTACTCCGAATTCGACATGCATTTGCAGCTCGTCACCGCGACCAATGCGCCGGCATGCAGCGAAGTGGAATGCGCCGCGGACCGCGCCTTCGATCAGCGCATCCTTGCCTTGGGGCGACGCCTTGCCAACGTCGCCTATCGCCAGCACCCCGACCTGCATTTGCGCTTTCCGCGCTTCGAGTTCGTCATCGCCGACAAGGTCGATCCGGGGGCCGCGTCCAGTGCCGCTGGAACCGTGGTGATATATCGAGGGGTACGGCAGCTGAATCTCGACGATGCGGCGCTGGCCTTCATTCTGGCGCGGGAAATGAGCCATATCATCGCCGGCCATCATGATGAGAACGTGACCACCAGCGTTCTGATTGCGGTCGCTGCGCAAATACTTTTCCCGATACTCAATATTGGGACCTTGTTTTCCGGCAGTGCGGCGACCACTGCCGCCGCGACGACCGCGACGACCGCCGCCAGCACCGCAGTAACAACCACTGCGGTGACGTCGGTTGCTTCATTTGCCGGATCGCGTGCGCTGCGCGCCAGCGATCGCCCGCTGCAGGTGCGCGAGGCTGAATCGATGGCCATGAAACTGCTGGCGGCAGCCGGCTGGGATGGCCGCGAGGTCAGCGATCAGCTCGAGGCCCTGCGGCCCGCCCTGCCCGGCGAACCGGACTGGACTGTCGAACTGCGCGAATCCACGCGGCACATCGCCAGCCGGATGCAAGGCCCGCTTCTTCCCGATACCCCTGTGGCTGCGGATGGCCCGCCTCAGGCCGCGCCAAAGCCGTTGGCGCCCGACCTGCCGCCGTCGAGGATCAGCGCGCCGTTCTGAAGCCGGACGCGGTCGCCGCTATGCCAGGCGGGGGGAGAGTCGCTGCTGAAGGTTCGCGCACTGCCATCCTCGAAACGCACCACGACGTCATAGCGCTTGCTTTCCTTGGTGGATTTCTCGATGTGGTTGCCGGCGTATGCGCCACCGACAGCGCCCAGCACGGTGGCTATGTCGCGCGTGATGCCCTTGCCGATCTGGTTGGCGATCAGGCCGCCGACAACACCGCCGGCGACGGCGCCGCCACCACTGGCTTTGGGCTCCACGACCACTTCATTCACCGCCTGGACCACGCCGCAGTCGCGGCAGATGGGTGGCAAGGGTGGAGAATTCGCAGTGCTCGAATAAGTCGGCGCTGGCGGTGCGGCGACTGCGGGGGCGCTGGCCATCGGAAGCGGTGCTGTGCGGCGTTCTGCGACCGGCGTACGCTCGACGGTTTTCGCGGCAGGCTTCACTTTTTCCTGTGGAATCGCGACGGGCGGTTGAACGGAGAGCGGAGCCGGCACAGCAGCCTCAGGTGAGGCCGCCGCTATCCTGGCTGGCTCGGCGCCGTGCGAACCGGGGATCCAGCCGGCGAGTGCGGCAATCCCGGCCATGCTGAATACCGTTACCGAGGCGGCGGCGACCAGCAGCAGGGGATGAGTCGTTGATCGGGTGATGCTTGCCGGGGTGGCTTGTGTTGCGTCCATGATGTGCTCCTTGTGTGTAATGCGTATGGACACCTTAACGCGGGGCCAAGGCTGCACGGGACAGGCGCAATCAACTGTTACATCTGTTACAAACCTGCCGTGCCGCGACGCAGGGCGCGCAGATGGAAGCGCGCCGGATCGACGGCTCGCGCAAGTTCGCGTTCTACTGGCAGGGGATCGCCATTCAACTGGCTGGCCAGCAATTCGGCCGCCAGTGGCGCCCAGACCATGCCGCGCGCTGAGAGTCCGAGCAGGGCATGGAGGCCGGTTTCGCGCGGCAGATTGTCGAGTGATGGCGAATTGCCGGCGACGGCCGTCGTGTCCGGCAGGTTGCCGATCAGGGGCAGTCGATCGGGCGCAGCGCAGCGCAGGCCGACCCGGCCGCCAAGCCGTGTTGCATCGATGCGTTGCGCGGCGCCGGGCAGCAGTTCGTCCAGCCGCTGCATGTTGCCCGAATGATCGGCGGGGCGGACGCTCAGATCGGTGTCGCCGCTGTCGAAGCTGGCACCGACGCAGACGACTCCGGCTTGCGGAGGGGTCACATAGCCCGAGCGGCAAAGCACGTGATGAAATGGCGGATCGATGCGTTCGGCCACATCTTGCGGCAGGCAACTG
>JAPLRA010000196.1 GCA_026399445.1 Sulfuritalea sp. | reverse complement strand
TTGGTCAGCTTGCGCTGCAAACGCATCATCGTCTGGATTCCCTGTTCGAGCGGCGTGTCTGGCATCAGGATCACGAACTCCTCTCCGCCATAGCGCGCCAGCGAGTCCACCGGACGCATGCATTCGCGCGCCACAGTTGCCAGATGGACCAGCGCCGCGTCGCCGGTGTCGTGTCCCAGGCGGTCGTTGAGCATTTTGAAGTTATCAAGATCGAGCATGGCTATGCACAGCGGCGTGTCCTTGCGTCTCATGCCAGCGATTTCTCTCGACAGCGTTTCATCGAGCCCCTTGCGGTTCAATGCGTCAGTCAGCGGATCATGCCGCGCCAGGGCGCTTGCATGGTCCAGTTCATGGTGCAGACTGACAAGTTCGGCCTCGGTGTCCTGCACCTTTTCCTGCAAGGTGTTCAGCTTGTCGTGCGCACTTTGCGTCTCTTTTGCCATGGCGCGGGTCGTGTCGATGACCTCCTTCAGCAGCGGCGCCATGCCTTCGATGGTCTTGACCTGCTCGATCTGGCGGGCGCTTTCCTCGAGCCTGTCTCCGAACGCGCTGCTGGATTCGTTCATCATCGCCAGTTGCTCGACAAACGCCGTCAGCATCAGACGCATTTCCTCTTGCGCTTCCATCGAGCGGCCTTTGGCTTCGCTCTGCTTGGACATCACATTCCTGATCCGACGCTCCACGTCGTCGAGACGGCGCAAAGTCAGCGGCGGCGTCGCGGCAAGCAGCAAGGAGTCAATCTGGCCTTTCAACCACTGGTCGTCCAGGCTCAACTCGCCTATGTTTTCGATGATGAGATGGAGCAGCTTCAGCAGCATTGCCTTGATCTCGGCCTGATCTTCCACGGCGACCGACACGCGATTGCTGAAACTGGCGAGCATGGTCTCGACGGTCGAAATACTCGAGGTCGGATTGCGCAGAGCTTCCAGGAATTCCTTGACTTGCGCCAGGAGCTGCGTGTCGTCGGTGCCCAGGGCAGGCAGCATGTGTTCGATCGCAAGCGCCAGATTCGTCATGCATCGCTGGCTCATGGCAGGGCTCATGTCTCCGCCATTTTGCGTGACAGCACTAGCGGAATTGGCGAACGCGACCAGCGCCTCCTGAACTTCGCGCCAGTTGCGGTTTCCGATGGCAGAGTCAAGCAACCTGAGCTGCTCTTCATGTTCCTGAGTCCTGGCCGTCAACGCCAGCGAGATTTGATGCAACGGCGCTTCGGGAAACCCGGCGACATTCGGAACATTGGCGATTTCGTTATAGCAGGCCTGATAGTTGGCCGGCGTCGGCGCCAGCTTCAGCGCATTCAACTTTGTCAGCGCTTCGCGTGCAATCGTGGACGGGGGCTTCTTTTGGATCATGACAAACTCAAGAATATATTGACGGCAGGGCCTGCGGCGGCTCGCTTGATTCAGCCGGTGTCATTCTACGCGCAGGGCAAGTCGGGACAGCAACATGCTATTTCTCGTTGCCGGGTTTCAGTTTCAGGAACAGGGCCCTCACGGCATCCACGCGTTCCTTCAGGTTCGCGCTGGGTTTCTGCCAGAGTAGTTTGTCCTGTCCAGCCAGCTTGAAACTGCGGTCGCTCTGCAGGAGCCGGATGATGTTCGCAGGGTCGATCGGCGGGTTGGGCACGAATTGCAATTGTATCGCGGCCGGGCCCGCATCCAGCTTGCTCAGGCCCAGCGCACGTCCGGCGAGACGCAGGCGGTGGGTTTCCATCAGGGCCAGCGTCTGCGTGGGCATCTCGCCGTAGCGGTCGATCAGTTCTTCCTGCATGGCGCGCAACTCGTCCTCGTTGTCACAATTGGCGAGGCGCTTGTAGAGCGTCAGGCGCTCATGGACGTCCGGGCAGTAGTTGTTGGTCAAGAGCGCCGGCACGCGCAGGTTGATTTCCGAGGTGATGGAAAGCGGCTGGGTCAGGTCGGGCACCTTCTCGCCAGCCTTCAGCGCGCGCACCGCGGCGTTGAGCATGTTGGTGTACAGGGCGAAACCGATTTCATGGATCTCGCCGCTTTGCGATTCGCCAAGCACTTCGCCGGCGCCGCGGATTTCCAGGTCGTGCATGGCGAGGAAAAAGCCGGAGCCGAGTTCCTCCATGGCCTGGATCGCTTCCAGGCGGCGCTTGGCCTGCGCCGTCGGCTTGGCGTCCTCGTGCGTCAGCAGGTAGGCGTAGGCCTGGTGGTGCGAGCGGCCGACGCGGCCGCGCAGCTGGTGCAGTTGCGCCAGGCCGAACTTGTCGGCGCGGTTGATGACGATGGTGTTGGCATGCGGGTTATCGATGCCGGTCTCGATGATGGTCGAGCACAGCAGCAGGTTGTGCTTCTGCTGGGTGAATTCGCGCATCACGCGTTCC
>JAPLRA010000065.1:2367-4944 GCA_026399445.1 Sulfuritalea sp. | reverse complement strand
CCGGCTGTAGGGCGCGTAGTACGCACCCCGGCAAGCGCCGGCCTTTACTGCCGCAATAAAGCTGTCCATGTCATGTACCGGCTGCGAAAACTCCGTCGCGCACCGCCCTACCGCCACCACCTTGTGGCAATCGCTGCCGCCCAATGTGGGCAAGCCCAAGTGCGCCGATGCAGTAATCGCCAGATCGTTATCACTGTCGGAATTTCCGCCATTGTGCGATTCCACCGCCGCAATCCCCTGCAACTCCAGCAATCCTTCGAGCAGGCTGGACAGCCCGATTTCGCGGAAGGGATGAGCCGGCGCGCAGATGCCGCCGAGTGAATTGATGCGCTCGATCACTTCCACCAGCGGCAGATAGCTGTCGCGATTCCATACATTCCAGCCGTCATCGACTACTCCGTACGCCAGCAGGTGCCCCCGATCCGTCGCAATCTCGACGCCGCGCAGCACCAGCAGGCCCTCCTCGCGCCCGATGCGCTCGACCGGCTCGGACGCCTCGTAGGAATAGTGTTCGGTAATGCACACACCATCCAGGCCCAGCGCCTTTGCGCGCCGGATCAGATCAAGCGGTTCGAGCCAGTTGTCATACGAGTGCTTCGTATGACAGTGGGTATCGATCCACATGACCTGGCGCCGATCCGTCCCGGACTCAAGGCAACTCGTACTCGAGGTTGATACGCTTCGAGGGTACGAACTTGTTGCGAGAGAAGAACTTCTCGAGGGCGAAATCGTCCCAGTTCACCAGCGTATAGACCTTCTTCACCCCGGCAGCCTTCATGTTCATCATGAACTGATCCAGCATTTCGGCCGCGACGCCGAACTTTCGAAAATCGGGATGCACACCCAGCGTGTCGATGGTTGCCGTGGCGTCGGCAATGCCGAACTCGCCAAAGAAGACGTAACCCATGACGAAGCCGACCACCTTGCCGTCGATCTCGCAGACGATCGAGGTATTGACGTTGGCATTTTTATTCAAGATTCCGGCTATCTTGCGATCGTAATACTCGCGGCGCGGCTCGCCGGACGCGAACGCGTCGATGGCGACGATGGCATCCAGATCCCCCTGGCGCAGTACGCGCATTACTCTATTTTGATTCGCCATTTCATTCCTCCTTATTCAAACAATTCGTCTTCGCCGGCCGGTTCGCTGCGCTTGCGCACATAGACCGTGCCATACATGAAACCCATTCCCTGACCTGCATCGAAGCAGGTAGTGCAGCCGCTGTCACCTTCGGTCTTGAACTCCTCGACATGGACCTCGAAGCCCATCGCCTTGTAGTTCTGCACGATCTCCGACAGGCGCGGCTCGCCGATGGTGGTCTGGCGCACCCAACCGTCCTTGAGCAGCGCATCCTCGGGGCTGACCACCTTGGCCTGGGCAATCGGAATCACACGCCGTGTCTCTGCCATCGGAATCACCCTGCGTCTACCATGAATGCTTGATCGCGCCCGGCGTACAGGCGGCGATGCACGGCAGGCTGCTGTAGCCGCCAGACGGCTTGCAGTCGGCACAGTCATAGGCAAGCGTGCGGCAGTTCGGCTTCTTGATCCAGGCCACTTCGTCGTCGTAATCATCGGTGATGATTTCGAACATCTGCTTCGGACACGCCGTGAGGCAGGCGCGCTCGGCCGTACAGCCGATGCACTTGTCGGTGTCGATGCTGATGTAGTACTCACCGGAACCATCCTTGTAACCGTAGTTGGCGATCATGTGCTCCTCCTTCTGTCAGGCCACCGCGAGAAGGTATCAGGCGGCTGCGGCCTTTTTGGACATCAATGTGTAACCAAACAACGCAGCGCCGAGGGCGCCGGCGATCTGGCTGTCGATCTTGGTTTCCATCGCCTTGATGCCGAGCAGTTTTTCGATGCGCTTGACGACACCCGGATTCTTGGCGATGCCACCGGTGATGAAGAAGCCTTCCTCGACATTGATGCGCTCCAGCAGGGACACCACGCGCTCGGCCATGGCCTGGCAATACGCCGCAATCACCTTGTTCTTGGTGTAGCCGGCCTTGAGCAAACCGAGGGCTTCGGACTTGGCGAACACCACGCAGACCGACGACACGGCATCCGGCTCGACATCGACGTCGAAGGAACGCGGGCCGAGTTCGGCAATCGGAATCTGCATCAGGTCGGAAATGACTTCCATGCCGCGGCCGGTTCCGGCCGCGCATTTGTCGTTCATCAGGAAGTTGGTGACCTTGCCCTTTTCGTCGCAGTGGATGGCCTTGCAGTCCTGGCCGCCCATGTCGAGAATGGTGCGCACGCCATTGCCGCCCATGTAATTGGCGCCGCGGGCATGGCAGGCGATCTCGGTGATGGCCTTGTGCGCGAAGGGCACGTTGACGCGACCGTAGCCGGTGCCGACGACGTAATGGATGTCTTCCAGCTTCATGCCGCACTTGTCCATCACGCCTTGCAGGGCGTTGGTTGCCGAATCCGGCGAATTGTTGCCGGTGCGCATGCTGTTGAAGCCGTACAGTTCGCCGTCGATGACCAGCACCGCCTGGGACGACACCGAACCGACATCAATGCCGCAGGTGATGATCTTGGCGCTCTTCCAGTCCTTGGTTTCGT
>JAPLRA010000065.1:0-2292 GCA_026399445.1 Sulfuritalea sp. | reverse complement strand
TACCACTTCTGCATTCATGTTTTCGCTCCTATTTCGTAGGGGTTCATCCGTAGCGGCGAGGTCAGCGTGCTGGCCCGCCCTGCTACGCAGGGGTTTCATCGATGCTGGCGTTCAGCCGCAATCAGGGCGCATCCCAGCGCGCTGATGTACTCCGGCATGTCGGGCAGGGAAATCGTGTCGACACCCATCGCGCCCTTGAGGGACTGAACGAAACCGGCGTTATGCACCATGCCACCGATCAGCACGACTTCGCCTTCGATGCCGACGCGACGCACCATGGCGCAGACGCGGCTGGCGACGGCATCGAGCACAGCCTTGGCGATGTCGTTCTTGGGTGTAGCCGAATGAATCAGCGACACCACTTCGGACTCGGCAAACACCGTGCATTGGGCATTCATCGGAATCGACTTGTCGGACTTGAGGCTGGCGTCGCCGAACTCCTTGAGCGTCATCTGCAGGGCACGAGACATCGCCTCGGCAAATGATCCAGCGCCCGCGGCGCATTTCTCGTTTCCGGCGAAGTCGATCGCGCGACCTTCGCCGTCGGTCTTCATGCCGCGACCTTCCTCGGCGCCGACATCGACCACGGTGCGTGCCTGCGGGAACATGAATACAGCACCCTTGGCGCCGGCGGTCATCTCGGTAATGCCTTCGGCGGCGAATGCCACCTGCTTGCGGCCCGCACCGGTGGCAAACACAACTTTCACATCGTCACGCGTCAACCCGGCGGCGGCCAGCACTTCGTCATAGGCCTTGTTGGCGGCCACGTCCTGATCGAGGTCACCCGGCATCATGATGTGCACTTTCTTCACGCCATATTTCAAAGCCGGCGCACCGTCTACATTGAGCTCCTCCAGCAGCACGACCTTGACGCTGCGTGAGCCCATATCGATTCCAGCTGTAATCATTGTGTGTCCTTTCCTAACGTGCATGGTCGCAGATAACACCTGCAGCCCATGAAATTGCACAAGGGCAATTGAACGCCCGCCCCTCCCATCCTCCCCTCGCGGGGAGGCTACTAATCAGCTCGCTTCGCTCGACTATCACCCGTCGCTCCGAACGGGGTATTTCACGGAAATCCGGTTACGCTGCTTGACGACGCAAGCCAAGTTGCTCCATGAAGGCATCGACGCGCGCCTGGACACGCCCTTCGTCGAATTCGCGCTCGTCGCCCATGTTGCCTTCGAAGGTCATGATCGGGACACCCGCCTTGGCGATGCCGCCGCGGTTTTCCATGATGCCCAGCGACAAGCCTTCGCAGCCTCGATTCAGGTGCAGCATGACACCATCCACCTGCCATTCCTTGATGATGCGCAGCATCATTTCGGTTTTCAGGCGCGGATCGAAGAAGTGCTGCCACTGCGGCTTCGACAGGTTCCAGTCGGCGTAAAGCCGCAGCACCTGATCGCGGGTATTCATCTCGATCCCCTTCTCCCACGGCAGGGAACGACCGCCCCAGCTGCCATCCGGCTTGTCTTCCCAGATGCCTTCGAGGGCGAAGGTGTAGAGCGAACCGATCGACACCGCACCATAGGTTTCCAGATAACGGAAGATCTTGAGGAAGGACCAGGGCGGCTGCGTGTCGGACATCATGCGGCACTTCTCGTTCGGCACGGCGGCGATGCCGCGCGCGACGCGATCTTTCACTTCTTCATACAGTTCGTCGTAGAAGTCGGCGCACCACTGGGATGACTTCGACAAGGTGGCCAGCACGTAGAGCGAGTACATGGTCTTTTCGTCGAGCGGCGCCGGCTTGACCTTGTTCAGGGCGCAGATGTCGGCCCAGCGGCTGGTCGAACGCATTTCGTTCTTCACGGCCTTGATGAACTTCTCGTCGTCGAAGGTGCGGCCGGTGGATTTCTCGAGGAACTCGATACCGTCATGCAACTGGTTGGTGACGTAATCGAGGCGCGCTGCGTTCATGTCCTTGTACGGGCCGACACCGACGTCGACGTAGAACTGCGGCACTTGTTCGACCTTGGCCACGTGCTGGTACCACTTCGAGTGCGAGCAGCAGATTTGTGTCTGGAAAATGAAGTCGGGCTTGGGAAACTTGCCGCCATACAGGTACTTGTCGAGGTGCATGCCACCCCAGTAGATGCGCATGTACGAGCACAGGTCACGGGCGAAGCCCACCGACTCGGCGGCATCCATGCATTCCTTGGCGAATTTCTTGTCGTGCGCAACGGCAGCCGCGTAGGGCTCGCCGGTCAGCGAATAGACATCGTCGCCGAGGCCGGCCGGCAGCGCATCCAGTGCCCAGGCAGAGCCCGACCAGCGCAGGCCGCCGTT
>JAPLRA010000041.1 GCA_026399445.1 Sulfuritalea sp. | reverse complement strand
GTTCTACCTGCTGGTGCTCTACGCCACGCTGGGCATGATGGTGATGATATCGGCGGCGAATTTCCTGACCATGTATCTCGGTCTCGAACTGATGTCGCTCTCGCTCTATGCGCTGGTCGCCATCGATCGCGATTCGCCGCGTGCTACCGAAGCCGCAATGAAATACTTTACCCTCGGCGCGCTGGCTTCCGGCCTGCTGCTCTACGGCATGTCGATGATCTATGGCGCCACCGGCAGCCTTGAAATCGGCGGCGTGGCGCAGGCTCTGTATCACGGCCAATCGGAAAAAACCGTGCTGGTGTTCGGCCTGGTCTTCCTCGTCGCCGGCGTCGCCTTCAAGCTGGGCCTGGTGCCCTTCCACATGTGGATCCCCGATGTCTATCACGGCGCGCCGACGGCTGTGACCATGTTCATCGGTTCCGCGCCCAAGTTCGCTGCCTTCGCCATGGCGCTCCGCTTGCTGGTCTATGCGCTGTTCGGGCTGGCGGACGACTGGCAGAAGATGCTGCTGATCATGGCCGTGTTGTCGATCGGTCTCGGCAATCTGGCGGCCATCGCGCAAACGAACATCAAGCGCATGCTGGCCTATTCGGCGATTTCGCACATGGGCTACATGGTGCTTGGCCTGATGTCCGGTGTGGCCGGCGGCCAGGTGGACGCCTTCACGGCGGTCAATGCCTACAGTTCTGCGCTGTACTACACCGTCGCCTACGTGCTGATGTCGCTGGGCGCTTTCGGCATGGTCCTGCTGCTTTCACGTGCGGGGTACGAAGCCGAGAATTCTCCATGGCCGGCATCCCGTTCTTCATCGGCTTCTTCGCCAAGTTTGCGGTTCTCCTGGCGGCCATCAAGGCGGGCCACACGATGGTGGCCGTGATCGCCGTGATGTTCTCGCTGGTCGGCGCCTTCTACTACCTGCGCGTGGTCAAGCTGATGTACTTCGATACCCCTGTCGATTCCGGGCCAATTACCGCCGGACTCGATCTGCGCGTGCTGCTGTCACTCAACGGTCTTGCCGTTGCCGGCTTCGGTCTGTTTCCCGACGCGGTGATGATGGTCTGTACCACCGCCCTGATGCGCTCGCTCTGAGCGAGGCGGCCATCAACGCGCCGTACGGCGCGAGCGCAACGAAACTGAAGAAGCCCCCGTGTGCACTCCGCGCGGGGGCTTCTTCATTCCTGCCGAATTTGGCTCTAAGATAGCCCCTGCGATGAACGTTTCGCATTGATCCTGACACCAACGGCAACATGGACGATTCCGATCTGATTGAACACACACTGACCAGCGAGCCGGTTTTTGACGGCAAGCTGCTGCATGTGCGACGCGATACGGTTCGTCTCCCGAATGGCCATGAGACTGTGCGCGAATGGATCGAGCATCCCGGCGCGGTGGTGGTGCTGGCGCAACTGGAAAACGGCAAGTTTTTGTTCGAGCGGCAGTTCCGCTATCCGCTGCAGCGAATATTTGTCGAACTTCCGGCAGGGAAAATTGACCCCGATGAGCACCCGCTGGATACCGCCAAGCGCGAACTGCGCGAGGAGACCGGTCACCAGGCAAAGTTCTGGCGGCATCTGGGGACCATCCATCCCTGCATCGGCTATTCGGACGAGCGCATCGAAATCTTCTGGGCCCACGGCTTGATCTATGTTGGCCATCAGCGCGATCACGGCGAATTTCTCGAAGTCATCGAAATGAACGTGGCCGATGCCATTCTGGCCGTGCGCGATGGCGAAATTACCGACGGCAAGAGCATCGCCGCCCTGATGTGGGCTGACAAGATCGATGCCGGCGCGTGGTCGGTTCCCGAGTGAACGAGATGAACAGCCCCGGCGCTCCGGCTACCCACGACGATCTGGATCTGGATCCATCCGGCGGTCATACCCTCGATGCGTTGCACGTGCTGGCCGAGATTTCCAGCACCCTGGCCGACGAAGATGATCTAGACGAACTGCTGGGCCGCTTTCTGGGCACCATGATTCGCCTGGCCAAGGCAGACGCCGGCGTGGTTCGGGTATTGACCAGTGACGGTCTGCATCTGCGCATGGTCGCTTCGCGCGGTCTGCCGCCGGCGGTGGTCGAGAAGGAGCGCCTCGTCTCGCGCGATTGCGGGCAGTGCGGCATCGCCATCGGCCAGAATCGTCCCTTGTTCGAGATCGACCTCAAGGGATGTGACGAGCGAACGGGAGGCGACTTTTTCAAGAGCGGGTGCCAGGCAATGGTGGTCGTACCACTGTCGAATGCCGGGCGACTGCTCGGCACCTACAACTTGTTCCTGCCCGAAGCGTTCGAATTGCCGGAAGAAGTGGCGCTGCTGTTCCGCTCGATTGGTGAACATCTCGGCATGGCGCTGGAGAACGCACGGCTCAAGCGCGAGAACCTGCGTATCGTGCTGACCAGCGAGCGGCAGATGATGGCGGCCGAGATTCACGATTCGCTGGCGCAGACCCTGGCTTACATGAAAATGCGCATGGCGATGCTCAACGACGCCATCGCCGACCAGTCGCTGGAGCGCACCGCCAAGTATGCCGGCGACGTCGGCCAGGCGCTGGATGATGCCTACGGGCATCTGCGCGAGCTTCTGGTGCAGTTTCGCAGCCGCATGGACCCGATGGGCCTGCAGCATGCCCTGCAAGGCCTGGCCTGCGGCTTTCAGGAGCGTACCGGCATTGCCCTGCGCTACGAGAACCGGCTCACCGACCTGCGCCTTGCGCCCGAGGCGGAGAGCCAGGTGTTCCATATCCTGCAGGAAGCGCTGGCCAACGTCGCCCGCCATTCCGGCGCCACCGAGGCCAGCATGACTCTGGAGGCGGCCGGCGACTACTACAACGCCACGGTTGAAGACAACGGCCGCGGCGGGCAGGGCTTCTTTGCGATTGCCAATCGGGTCGGTGGTTTCCATGAGCATCCCGGCCTGCGCGATCACTTCGGCCTTGCCATCATGCGCGAACGGGCGGAGAAGATCGGCGGCCATCTCGAAGTCGCCAACCTGCAGCAGGGCGGCTTCCGCGTCAGGCTCAGCTTTCCGCCCGGAGGAGGTGTCTCGGCATGAACCCGCAGGCCGCTACCGAACCGATCCGCGTACTGCTGGTCGACGACCATACCCTGTTTCGCAAGGGCCTCGCCGAGCTGCTCGAGCAGCGCGGCACCATCACCGTCGCCGGCATCGCCGGCAACGGCGACGATGCATTGCGCATTCTTGCCGAAGCTCGTCCCGATGTCATCATCACCGATCTCAACATGCCGCCCAACGGCGGTCTGAGCCTGTTGCGGCAACTGATCGCCGACGGCTGGAGCGGTCCAGTGCTGATATTGACCGTCAGCGACGCTGAGGAAGACCTCGCCGCCGCACTGCAGGCCGGGGCCAAAGGCTACCTGCTGAAGGACATGGAACCCGAAGACGTGGTTGATGCCGTGCAGCGCGCCGTGCGCGGCGAAACCGTGGTGGCCCCGGCGATGACGCTCAAGCTGGTCAACCTGCTGCAAGGCGGCAATGCCGCGTCCGCCAAGGCCGATACACTCAAACTGCTGACGGCGCGCGAACGCGAAATTCTCCAGCAATTGTCGCAAGGTCTTTCCAATAAGGCGATCGCCCGCGTGCTGGACATCAGCCACGACACCGTCAAGCTCCACGTCAAGCACATCCTGGCCAAGCTCAACCTGACCTCCCGCGTCGAGGCCGCCGTTTTTGCAGTAGAACAAAAAGCAGCCGGCCAGAACCGGCGCAGTTCGTAGTCAGTACTTTCCCAACCCGACAGGAGAATTTTCATGAAACTTTATTACAGCCCCGGCGCCTGCTCGCTGTCGCCTCACATTGCCCTGGCCGAGGCCGGGCTCGCCTACACCACCGAGAAGGTGGACCTGAAAACCAAGAAGACCGAAACCGGGGCCGATTTCTTCGCCATCAATCCGGCTGGCTACGTGCCTGCGCTGGTGCTCGACAACGGCGAAACGCTGACCGAGGGCCCGGCCATCGTGCAGTACATCGCTGATCTGGCGCCGGCCAAAAAGCTGGCGCCGCCCGCCGGCGGCTTCGAACGCGTGCGCCTGCAGGAAGTGCTCAACTTCATTTCCACGGAACTGCACAAGTCCTTCAGTCCCTTGTTCAATCCGACTGCACCGGAAGAATGGAAGACCTTCACGCGCGGACTCATCGGTCGCCGGCTCGACGTCGTCGAGCAAAAGCTGGCAGGGCGCGACTATCTGATGGGCGACTTTTCGGTGGCCGACGGCTACCTGTTCACCGTGCTCGGCTGGGGCCGCCTGGTAGGGGTCGAGGTCAAGGAGAACCGCCCGCTGGTTGCGGCTTACCTTGGCCGCGTGATGGCGCGTCCCGGCGTGCAGCAGGCGATGAAGGAAGAAGGCCTGATCAAGTAGGCCTCCTCAGGCCGGCGGTGAGGACTCGCGCATGGCCTTGAGCAAAGCCTCCGGCGGTTGCGCGCCGGAGGCGGCCAGCTTGTTGTTGAAGATGAAGAAGGGTACGCCGCTGATGCCCATGCGCTGCACTTCTTCGGCGCCAGCGCGCACCGAGCCGGCGTCTTCGTCGCTGTCCAGGTAGCTCCGCACCGCCGCCGCGTCCATGCCGCATTCGCCGGCCACCTCCGCCAGCACGGCGCGGTCGCCGATGTGCCGGCCGTCGAGGAACTGCGCGGCGAACAGCGCTTCGATCACGGCTTCGATCGCTGCGCCGCCGGCTCCTGTTTGCGCATGATGAATCAGCCGATGCGCGTTCAGCGTATTGGCGCGCAGCTCTATTTTTTCGAAGGCGAACTCGATGCCGGCCTTGCGTCCGGCCTCGCTCACGCGCTGCCAGATTTCCTGCAACTGTTTAGGGCCGCCGAACTTCTTTTCCAGGAACGGCCGATAGGGTTCGCCGCTTTCCGGTGTGTCCGGGTTGAGAAAGAAGGGCCGCCACCGCACCGTCACATCACAATCGGACCGCTCCGCGCGCCATAGCTCCAGTGCCCGATCCAGATTGCGCTTGCCGATGAAGCACCAGGGACAAACCACGTCGGAGACAACGTCAATGGTCAAGGTAGTCACGGCTTGCCAACCTCCAGAACAATCTTGCCGATATGACGGCTCGATTCCATGAGTTTGTGCGCCTCGGCCGCCTGCGCCAGCGGAAAGCGCGCAAACAGGTGGGGCAGCAGGCGGCCTTCCGCCAGTGCCGGCCAGATATTGGCGGCCAATGCATCGCGGATCGCGGCCTTCTCGGCCAGCGTTCGCGGCCGCATGGTGGAGCCGGTAACCGTCAGCCGCTTCAGCATGATCGGCATTAGGTCGGCCTCGCCCTTGCTGCCTTCGAGAAAGGCCACATACACCAGCCGTCCGTCGCGGCGCAGCGAAGCCAGGTTGCGCTGCAGGTAGGGCGCCCCGACCATGTCGAGGATCACGTCGACGCCGGCCCCGTCGGTGATGCGCTTCACTTCCTCGGCGAAGTCGCTGCTGCGGTAATTGATCGCGTGCGCCGCGCCTGATTGGCGGCAGAAGGCTGCCTTTTCCTCGTTGCCGACCGTGACAATGCACTCGACCCCGAGGTGCTTCGCCAACTGGATCGCGACCAGACCGATGCCGCTCGATCCGCCGTGCACCAACAGCCGCTCGCCGCGCTTCAGACGCCCCAGATCAACCAGATTGGCCCACACCGTGAACCAGGTTTCGGGCAGGGCCGCCGCCGTGGCGAAGTCCATCCCGGCAGGAATCGGCAAGGCGTGGCTGGCGGCGGCGACGCAGTATTCCGCGTAGCCGCCGCCCGGGGTGAGCGCCGTAACGCCAGCGCCGACTTTCCATTCCGTGACGCCG
>JAPLRA010000414.1 GCA_026399445.1 Sulfuritalea sp. | reverse complement strand
GCGGACTTAGACCGATTTGCTTGCTGGCGAAGCTTTCCATTCCCCGACACGATCCACTAAAGTCGGCGCTGGCGATACGGCGACTTCAGGCTGAGTCCCGTCTGCTGACATTTGAATGGATTATGGCCGGTCCACTCCTTGGATTCACCAGTCCTCCGTTCGAACCGCCGGACAAATCCCCGAAAGATATTTTTAGGCGTGCTGGCCCATCGACTGAACGGCGCCATGGAGGGCACGCTCGAACATGGGGGTATCGCGCTTGACAAGTCTGACGGTCTGATTTTGCCGGCGTAAGGCCAGAGCCTCCGGTGTGATGGAAATGGCACATTCCGTAGCGTGGTTGCTGAACAAAATCAGGGTGCGACTGGGATTGATCCACGTCAGGCGCTCACGGCGGCTTTGCCCGGCGGTAAGAAAGTCTACCCAGTCGCCACGTACCAGTTGCCTGACTCGACGAAGGTTGGCGGGATCTGGCGTATTTTCGCCGTCCCGATCCTCTCCACCAGGGAGTGAAATGTCCTGAACGCGAATACCACTCGCGGTCGCATGGCTGACCTGTAGGGTTGGACCTGGCCCGGTGGCCGGCGGTTTTGTATCCACCTTCGTTTCAAGCTTCGTTTCGGTCTTTCGTTTCGGGCGGGTGTCTCCCCGCAACGCGGCCACACACAGATCGACCAGCGTATCCATGAACCCGCGCCGCTCCTCAGCCGAAATACCGATTTCGTCCAGGCCCGCATTTAATCCCTTCAGAAGGGCGGGCAGGGCGGCAGCCTGGTGCTGCCGGTCCTCCGTCTCCTTTTTTGGCGCGACGCTCCAGATGAGGTCGGACGCAATTTGCAGAGCCTCGATGAACGGAGCGCCGTCGGACCCGGACGAGAAAATGCGGCTCTGAAGCACGTCGCGCCAGTAGCTCCTCAGAAAATCCTCGATCGCCTGTGGTACGGCTGGCGTCAGCAGCGGTGCCAGTGCCTGGTCGGCGCCCTGCTGGGCGAGTGCTTGCCCCTCGCGCTGTGTCCGAATTTCCGCCTCTCGTGCGCGAACAGCCTCGGCGAGAGCGTGACTGGCTTCGGCCTCGACTTCATCGCGCTCGGCGATGAAGTCGCTCAATTCGGCTATTGCGACGTCGAAAACGCCGGCATCGACATCGTAGGTATTCTGGATCCGTTCGACAAGTTCTGACAGCTTGCGGAAAAACGGGTCGTTCGCATCGACGAATTTTCCCCAGCGAATCGCAATTCCGGAAATGCTGTTCAAAAAGCGCCGTGCCGGATGCCCGCGATCAGCAAAAAACTGCTGATTGAGCATGGCTACCTTGAGTACCGGCATCTGCAGGCGGCCTACCAGAACCTTAATGCCGTCGGATACGTTTTCGTCGCTGAAGATCAAGTCGAACAGTGCCGAGACAATGTCCAGCGATACAGCCTCGACAGGGGCCACGTGGCGTGCGCCTTCGCTGTCACGCGCCAGGCGCACGACATTGGTGGGGACGCCGGTTGACGCTGCCGACGCTACCGACGCTGCCGCCGGAGCCTTCTGGAATGTGTGCAGCGATTTGAGAAATTCACGGCCACCGGCCTCGCCGCCGGGTACTGCACCCGTGCCACCGCTTGGCGTCCGGGCCTTTGCCAGCCGTTCAAGAGTGCCCATCATCTGAGCGGTTTCGGCTGCGGCAGCGCCGACACTCTCAGGTGCTGCGTCGCGATAGCTGCGTTTCAGGCGGGGCAGGATGTCGGCATCAATCAGGGTTTCGTTGATGGCACGGTAGAGTTGCGGCAGTTCCGACGCAAGATGCCCCCCGATCAGGCGCACCAGCAGTGCGCGCCGCTCGGTTTCATGGAATATCTCGGCGCATGCAGATTCAAGGCATGCGCATACCGACTCCACGCGAAACGGGTTGTAGCCGTGAGGCAAGACGTTGCGCAGGACGAGAAGGGATATCCGACGATCCAGGGCGTTGGTTTCCTCGCTGCAGGCGGCATCAACGCGTTCGACGACCTCGATCATGGCAATCTGGGCGGACAATTCGGCGTCGCTGAGAATCTGCAGATTCGCCAGATCCGTGGAGTCCCGGCGAAGCGTTTCACCCGGTTTTGCCGGTCCCGCCCGCTGCCTCAGCGCCTCACGGAATAGCGGCGTTAACTTGATCCAATCGTTCCGTAGATCGGTCTGCAGTTGCACACAGGTGTTGCGCCGGGCTTGATCCTGGCTGGCTTGCGCAAGAGCACGTGCTTCGTTAACCAGTGTCGGACCGAGTTCCGAGATCAGATCGCAAAGGTCGTTTTCCAGAGTCTGGCGACACTCGTCAACGAGTTCTCGAAGCGCGGCCGGATTGGTATCTGTCATTTGAGACTCAGTGGCTGGTAGTTTGGTGACAGATGGATTATCGCACTGACAATACGACAAACATTCCCGACAACAGGCTAATTGCTGGTCGCGGAAACAACATGTCCCGAGAGGCAATTGCTTACGGAGCAATTGGCGGAAGCGGTGAGATTCGAACTCACGAACGCCTTGCGACGTTGCCGGTTTTCAAGACCGGTGCATTCAACCGCTCTGCCACGCTTCCTTCGGACTGCGAATTTTAGCACTGCGGCCGCCTGCTCCCGGCGCCGCGCCTAGCTGATTGTCGAGAAATCCGGCTTGCGCTTTTCGAAGAAGGCGGCGAAGGCTTCCTTGGCGTCCGGCGACACCAGACGCTGCTTGAAGACTTCAGCCTCGACATTCATGGCGTCATTGATCAAGGCCTGCTGCGCGCGTTTCATCAATTGCTTGGTGAGCCGCAGCGATTCCGCTGGCTGTGCGATCAGCTTGCGGCAGCGTTCGAACGCGTGGTCCAGTACCTGTCCGTCGGGCAGCACGGCGTTGACGATGCCGGCATCAAGCGCCGCCTGCGCGGAGAATACTTCGCCCAGCATCAGCATTTCCGCCGCCCGCGCATGACCCGCGCACAGCGGCAGCAGCAGGCTCGACGCCGCTTCCGGCGTCAGGCCCAGGTTGGCGAAGGGCAGGGCGAAGCGGGCCGAACTGCCGGCGTAAGCCAGGTCGCAGTGCAGCAGCATGGTGGTGCCGACGCCGATCGCGACGCCTTCGACGGCGGCGACAAAGGGTTTCTGCAGATTGGCGAAGCCCTTGATGAAGCGGAATACCGGCGCGCTTTCATCCATCGGCGGCGTTTCGAGAAAATCGGCCAGATCGTTT
>JAPLRA010000363.1 GCA_026399445.1 Sulfuritalea sp. | reverse complement strand
ATTTCAGAAAGGGCGAAGGTACCGCGCCGGGGCTGCTCTGCCTCGAATACCACGTCTTCCTCGCCAGCATGCTGATGGTGCTGCTGGCCGACGACGCCTATGCCTTCATGGTGGCGTGGGAGACCATGGCCCTGTCGTCCTTCTTCCTCGTCACCACCGATCATCGCCACGAGGAGATCCGCCGCGCAGGCTTCCTGTATCTGCTGATCGCCCACGTCGGCGCCATAGGCATCCTGCTGTGCTTTGGCGTAATGACCGGCGGCGCGGGCGACTACAGCTTCGCCGGCATGCGCGCCCAGCAACTGTCGCCGTTCTGGGGTTCGGCCGCCTTCCTGCTGGCACTGGCCGGCTTCGGCGCCAAGGCCGGTCTGGTGCCGCTCCATGTCTGGCTGCCGGAGGCGCATCCGGCTGCGCCTTCGCCGGTGTCGGCGATGATGAGCGGCGTGATGCTGAAGACCGCCATCTACGGCCTGTTGCGCGTGAGCTTCGACCTGCTGCATACGACCTTGTGGTGGTGGGGTGTGGTGGCGCTGACGGTGGGTCTCGTGACGGCGCTGTTCGGCGTGCTCTACAGCACGGTACAAAACGACATGAAGCGGCTGCTGGCCTATTCCTCGATCGAGAACATCGGGTTGATTGCAATCGGCATCGGCCTGACCCTGATTTTTCATGCCTACCGCATGGAAGCGCTGGCGGCGCTGGCGCTGACGGCCGTGCTCTACCACTGCCTGGCGCATGCCGCCTTCAAGAGCCTGCTGTTCCTCTGTACCGGCTCGGTGCTGCACGCGACGAAGGAGCGCAGCCTGGGCAAGCTTGGCGGCCTGATCCACCGCATGCCCTGGGTGGCCTGGCTGGCGCTGGTCGGGGTGATTGCCAGTGCCGGGTTGCCGCCACTTTCGGGTTTTGTTTCGGAGTGGCTGCTGTTGCAAAGCTTCCTCTTTTCGCCAGGCCTGCCGCACCCCTGGCTCAACATGGTGGTGCCGGTGGCAGCGGCACTGGTGGTTCTCGTCGCCGCCCTGGCCGGCTTCGCCATGGTCAAGTTCTACGGCATCATCTTCCTCGGCCAGATGCGCGAACCCGGGCTCAAGGATGCTCACGATGCCGGCCCGTGGGAGAAGTTCGGCCTGGTCTGGCTGGCGCTCATCACGCTGCTGCTGGGCATCTTTCCGTCGACGGTGATCTCGCGCATCGATGCCGCCACGCGCCAGATGCTCGGCACCGGACTCGCCGACAAGCTGAACGAACAGGGCTGGTGGATGCTGGCGCCGATTTCGCCGGAACAGGCGAGTTACGAGCCGGTGATCTTTCTCGCCACCATTGCCGCCACGTTGCTGCTGGGACGCTGGCTGGTGCGCCATCTTTATCATGGTCGCGTGCGCCGCACGTCGGCCTGGGATTGCGGCTACTACTTTCAGGGACCGCGGGCGCAGGACACCGCCGAGGGCTTCAGCCAGCCGATCCGGCGCATCTTCGAGCCGATGTTCCGCATGGAGCGGCATTTCCCGGTCGCCCGGGACGCCAAGCCGTATTACAGCGTCAGGGTCGAGGATCATTTCTGGCACTGGCTTTACCTGCCGGTGGCGAAGGCGGCCGGCTGGGCATCGACGCTGATCGTCAGACTGCAAGGCGGGCGCATTGCGGTCTACCTGATGTACAGCTTCGTCACGCTCCTCGTGCTCCTGCTGGTGGCGCGACCATGAGCAAGGCTCTCCTTGCTCATGGCCGCGCCTTGCCGGCGCATTTGGGGGCACCCCCTCCCAACCTCCCCCGCCGTGCGGGGGAGGCGACTAGTCAGCCCTGCCTGTTTGGCAGGGCAGGGAGGCCGTCGTGATAAGTATCTCCGGCCTGCTCGGCCAGGCTTTCGCCATCCTGCTGGCGCTGGTGCTGGCGCCGCTCTTGTCGGGCTGGGTGGGCCAGTGCCGTGCCTGGCTGCAGAGCCGCAGCGCCCCCCCCCTGTTGCTGCCCTATTACATGCTGCACAAACTCTTTCGCAAGGACGTTGTCCTGGCGCATGGCGCCTCGTCGCTGTTTCGTGCCGCGCCCTTTGTGGTTTTCGGCTGCATGGTGCTCGCCTGCGCCATCATCCCCAGTTTGTCGACCGACCTGCCGCTTGCGCCGGCCGCCGATGCGCTGGCGCTGGTCGGCGTGTTCGGCCTGGCCCGCATTTTCATTTCGCTGGCGGCCATGGATGTCGGCACATCCTTCGGCAGTCTCGGCGGCCGGCGCGAAATGCTGATCGGGTTCCTTGCCGAGCCGGCCCTGTTGATGGTCATTTTTACGCTGGCCATGACCGCCCAGTCGACTTCGGTGGCCACCATCGTCGAGACGCTGGCGCATCGCGATTTCGTCATCTATCCGAGCCTGGCGTTTGCCGGTGTTGCCTTCACTTTTGTGTCCCTCGCCGAGAACGCCCGCGTGCCGGTGGACAACCCTGCCACTCATCTCGAACTGACGATGATCCATGAAGCGATGATCCTCGAGTATTCCGGTCGCCACCTGGCACTGATCGAGTGGGCGGCAAGCCTCAAGCTGTATGCCTATTCCTGCCTCGGCCTTGCGCTGTTTTTCCCATGGGGCATCGCACCGGGGGACGATTTCCTGGCCTTGCTGGCGGCGATACCGCTGCTCGTCCTCAAGCTCGCCATTGGCGGTGCAATCCTCGCCGGAATCGAGACCGTGAACGCCAAGGTACGCATCTTCCGCGCGCCCGAGTTTCTCGGCACCGCCTTCATGCTGGCGGTGCTTGGACTGCTGGTGCGCCTGCTGCTGGAAAGCAAGGTATGAACGCTGCAATTCCCTTCTCGGCACAACTGATCAACCTGTTTGCGGCGGTGATCCTGCTGTTGGCCTTCGCCATGCTGGCGCAGCGCAGGATGCTGGCGCTGATCAATCTGTTCGCCCTGCAGGGGTTTACATTGTGCCTGTCGACGCTGGTGGTGGCGGTCACCACCGGCCAGTCCCACCTGTATTACTCGGCCGGCCTGACGCTGCTGCTCAAGGCCATGGTATTGCCCTGGATCCTGCACCGGCTGGTGCGCAAGCTCAACGTCAAGAGCGAGGTCGAGGCGCTGATCAACATTCCGACGACGATGCTGGTGGGCCTGCTCCTCGTCATGATCGCCTTCAATGTCGCGCTGCCCATCTCCCAGCTGTCGCAGACCATCACGCGCGGCACGCTCGGCATCGCCATGGCGGTGGTGATGCTGGCCTTCCTCATGATGATCACGCGGCAGAAGGCCATCACCCAGGTGGTGGGTTTCCTGTCGATGGAAAACGGCCTGTTTCTCGCCGCCACCAGCGCCACCTACGGCATGCCGATTGTGGTGGAACTGGGGATAGCGGTCATCATCCTCGGCGTGTTCTTCTTCCAGATTCGCGACCAGTTCGACAGTCTCGACATCCGCCACATGGAACGCCTGAAAGACAACTGATGGATTTCTTCATCCTCATGCTTGTCATTCCCCTCGTCAGCGGTGCGCTGCTGACGGTGGTCGGCGAGCGCGACTGGGCGCCCAATCTCAATATCATCGCCAGCCTCGGCACCTTCCTCGCCGCCGTCGGCCTGACCGCCGAGATCGTCGCCAACGGCCCGCGCTTCGCGTTCGGCGAGCAGTTCTTCATCGATTCGCTCAACGTTTTCTTCGTCGCGCTGACGGCTTTTGTCGGCTTGACCACCAGCATCTTTTCCGGCCCCTACATGAGGAACGAGCAGGAACACGGCCGCCTGACCAGGCCGCGCCTGAGGCTCTACAAGAGCATGTACCAGCTCTTCATGTTCACCATGCTGGCGGCGCTGACCACCAACAACCTGGGCATCCTCTGGGTGGCGATGGAAGCGGCTACGCTGACGACCGTGCTGCTGGTGTCGCTCTACCGCACACCGGCCCGCCTCGAGGCGGCGTGGAAATACTTCATCCTCTGCGGCGTCGGCATCGCCCAGGCCCTGTTCGGCACCATCCTGCTCTACTTTGCCGCCGAGCGCGTGCTGGGCGAAAGCGGCAATGCGCTGCTGTGGACACACCTGATCGATGTCAAGGCCCAACTCGAGCCGAATATCATGGCGCTGTCCTTCATCTTCCTGCTGGTCGGTTACGGCACCAAGGTGGGGTTGGCGCCGTTGCACAACTGGCTGCCCGATGCCCATGCCGAAGGCCCGACGCCGGTGTCGGCGGTGCTCTCTGGCCTGCTGCTCAACGTCGCGCTCTACGCCATTCTGCGCTGCAAGGTACTCGCCGACGGCGCCATCCCCGGCGACTTCGCGGGCAAACTGATGATCGGCTTCGGCCTGTTCACGCTACTGGTCGCGGCTTTCTTCCTCTCGCGGCAGAAAGACGTAAAGCGTATGTTCGCCTACTCGTCGATCGAGCACATGGGCCTCATCACCTTCGCTTTCGGCATGGGCGGCCCGGTGGCCAACTTCGCCGGCCTGCTGCACATGACCATGCACTCGCTTACCAAGTCGGCCATCTTCTTCGCCGTCGGCCACGCCACGCAGAAGACCGGCACGCAACTGATGGAGAACATTCGCGGACTGATCCGCATCAACCCGCTGATCGGCTGGGGGCTGATGCTGGGTACTCTGGCGATACTGGGTATGCCGCCCTTCGGCGTTTTCGCCAGCGAGTTCATGATCCTCACCCATGCCATGAAACACTACCCCTGGGCGACGCCGATATTGCTGCTGGGGCTGGGTGTGGCGTTCGCTGCCATCTTCGGCAAGGTGCAGCCGATGGTGTTCGGCGAGACCGAGGCCAAGCACCTGCCCCATGCGCCCGCCATCACGCCGGTGTTCCTCCATCTCGGCATCGTGCTGATGCTTGGCCTTTACATTCCACCCTATCTGACGCGCTGGTTTCATGAAGCCGCGCGCATGCTCGGCTAACACTATGACCACCATACCCCCGTCCCCTTTCCAGAGGAAAGGGGTGACATTGGTTCAGTCGCTGCGCGCCTTCCGCGCTGATGAACTCAGGCCTCTTTGGGGCGGCCCGGCGGAGGCCTGACAATGCATCTGTGCGACGACAACCGCATTGATTTCTCGCCGCAGAACGGAGCCGGCGCTCCGGTCTGGCGCGGACAGGTGCCTAGCGGCTATGCCCTGAAGAATTTCGCCACGTCGGCGCAGCGGGCCGGCGCCCGCCTGGCGGCGATCTGGGGCAGCGACGAACGCCAGCGCGGTAGCGGCTTTCGCCTGCATGTCGTGTTTGGCATCGATCAGGGTCATGCCTGGGTCAGCCTGGATCTGCCCGCCGATGCGCCGCTCTATCCCGATCTTTCCGGCATCTTCCCGGCCGCCAATCGCATGCAGCGTGCCACCCGCGACTTGGTCGGCATTGCCACCGAAGGCGGTGACCAGCGCCCCTGGCTGCGTCATGGGGCCTGGCCGGTGGACTGGTATCCGCTGCGCCACGATGCGGTTCATGAACCCGGCATGGGCGCCGGTTTCGACAACCTTCCGAGCGACTACGATTTCGTCCAGGTCGGAGGCGAAGGCGCTCACGAAATTCCGGTCGGCCCCATTCATGCCGGAATCATCGAGCCGGGCCACTTCCGGTTTTCCGTGGTGGGTGAGCGCGTCCGGTCGGACGCGTCTCCGGCGATTCCACCTGCGCATACGCCTGGGCTTATGCCGACGCGGTCGAGGCTGCATGCGGCGTTGCGGCGCCACCACGCGCCTTGCTGCTGCGCGCGCTGATGCTGGAACGCGAGCGCGTTGCCAATCATCTGGGCGACCTCGGTGCGCTGGGCAACGATGCGGCTTTTGCCTTTGGCCTCACCCAATTCCTGCGCCTGAAGGAAGACTGGCTGCGGCTGAACGATCAGCTGTTCGGCCACCGTTTCATGATGGATCGCATCGTTCCCGGCGGTGTCGTCGCGGATGTCGGGGCGCCGGCGCTCGCCGCCATCGTCGAGCAATGCGGCCTGATTGGCGGGGAAGTGAAAAAGCTCCGGGTGCTCTACGACGAACACGCCGGTCTGCAGGATCGCTTTGCAACTACCGGCATCATCGATGCCGGTCTGGCACGCGAACTGTCGTTGACCGGTATGGGCGCTCGCGCCAGCGGAATTCTCATCGATGGCCGCGCACATCGGCAGGGCTACACGCCGCCGCCGCCCTATGCCGCGCTGGGTGTGCGTCCTGCAACCGACGAGCGCGGCGATGTGGCGGCGCGCGTTGCCGTGCGCTTCGATGAGATTGTCGAATCGCTGCGCCTGCTGCGCGAGATTGCCGTCGGCATGCCTTCGGGCGAGACGCGGGTTGAAGTCGCGCCGGTTGCCGGCGCCAGCGGCCTCGGCGTGGTTGAAGGCTGGCGCGGCGAGGTGCTGGTCGGCGTCCAGTTTGACGGCGACGGCAAGCTGGCCCGCGTCCACCCGCACGATCCATCGTGGCAGGCCTGGCCCGCGCTGGAGCACGCCGTGATGAATGACATCGTTCCCGACTTCCCGCTGATCAACAAGTCTTTCAACCTTTCCTACAGCGGAGTTGATCTGTGATTCCACTGCTCAGACACATCTTCCGCACCGGCATCCTCACCGAGCCCACGCCTGTTGCAGAAGACGGGCCGCGGCGCGAAATCGACCGGCTGCACGACGAAATCCTGCAGGTGCTCGGACGCGCGTTGACCATTCGCGAGGTCGATGCCGGTTCCTGCAACGGCTGCGAGCTGGAGATTCACGCGCTCAACAATCCCTATTACAACCTCGAAGGGCGCGGCATCAAGTTCGTCGCCAGCCCGCGCCATGCCGACATGCTGCTGGTCACCGGCCCGGTGACAAAAAACATGGAGAACGCCCTGCGCATCGCCTACGACTGCACGCCCGACCCCAAGCTGGTGGTGGCCGTGGGCGACTGCGGCTGCACTGGCGGCGTGTTCGGCGAGAGCTACGCGAGTTGCGGCGCGATCGAAAACGTGGTCGGTGTCGATCTGCGCATTCCCGGCTGCCCGCCGACGCCGCTGGCGCTGATGCAGGGGATTCTGGCGGCGGTGCGCACGACGAAGTAGTCGCAATCCCGGCCGACAAAAGTCGGCGCTGGTGATACGGCGATCAATCGAGCAGCGTTTCGCGACTGAGCCGGCGTACATCGGTCGCACCGCACAGCGCCATGGTCACTTCCATTTCCTTGCGCATCACCGACAGCATGTGGGCCACCCCCGCTTCGCCGCGGGCGGCAACGGCATAGCCCCAGGCACGGCCGAGCATGCAGGCTTTGGCGCCG
>JAPLRA010000145.1 GCA_026399445.1 Sulfuritalea sp. | reverse complement strand
TCTATGAACTCAAATACTTTTTTGGCAGCCACGTCGCCACCGATACCGGCGGCGCGGCTTCCTCAACCGCAATTCGGGCGCTGATCAAGCAATTGGTCGGTGCCGAGGACGGCAAGAAGCCGCTCTCGGATGCCCGTCTTGCGGAAATCCTCGGCGAGCAGGGCATTGTCGTGGCACGTCGCACCGTTGCGAAGTACCGCGAGTTGCTCAGCATTCCGCCGGTCAACCTCAGGAAGGCTCTCTGAGAAAACACTTCTGACAAGGAGACATCATGAATCTCAACATCACCGGCCACCACATCGAAGTCACCCCGGCCATACGCGAATACGTCACCGGAAAGCTCGATCGAGTGCTGCGGCATTTCGATCAGGTGACCAGCTCGCACGTCATCCTGTCGGTTGAAAAACTGCAACAGAAGGCCGAAGTAACGCTGCACGTAAAGGGCAAGGACATCTTCGCCGACGCAACCGACGCCGACCTGTATGCCGCCATCGACCTGGTGGCCGACAAGCTGGATCGGCAGGTAGTCAAGCACAAGGAGAAAGTCTCGAATCACAACCACGACAAGCGTACACAAGTCGAGTAGGGCCGACCGAAGGCCCGGATGCGGGCGGCAGCGCGTTATGTCTCCGTGCGCTTGCGCCGGGGACGGTATCCCCCGGTGGGAGTTGCCCCGGTGCGCTTGCGCCGGAAACGGTGCCTTGCACACCTGGAATGCCGCTTCGCGGACAGGTGTCCACCGGATAGCGTTATACTGCGCGCCGCCGCAACCTCCGCTCATTTGCCGCCAATTCTCCGAATTTCCGCCGCCATGAACCAGATCGCCCGCCTGCTGCCGCCAGACAACGTGGTGGCTAATCTCGACGCCAGCAGCAAAAAGCGCGTATTCGAGCAGGCGGGCATTCTTTTCGAGAATCGTCAAAGCGTGGCGCGCAGCACGGTCTACGACGCGCTGTTCGCGCGCGAGAAACTCGGCTCTACCGGGCTCGGGCAAGGCATCGCCATTCCCCACGGACGCATCAAGGGTCTCAAGACTCCGGTGGGCGCATTCTTTCGCCTCGTGTCGCCGGTGCAATTTGACGCGCCCGACGGCAAGCCGGTCGAACTGATTTTTGTGCTTCTGGTGCCGGAAGCCGCCAACGAACATCACCTGCAATTGCTCTCCGAACTCGCGCAAATGTTCTCTGACAAGAGCTTTCGCGAGCAACTCGCTAGCGCTCCTGATGCCACAGCGCTGCATGGGCTCTTCGCCAATTGGCACGCGAACTAGTCGTTTCCCAACTGTTTGAACGCAACCGCGAGCGGCTTCAGCTCTCGTGGGTCAGCGGCGCGATGACACGGGCGATTTGCACTACGGAGCATGTCGTATCGCCCGCCGACCTGATCGGCCACCTCAACCTGATGCACCCGGAGCGCCTCCAGGTGATCGGCACGCCCGAAGTCGTCTGGTCGGCCCGCCATGCACCGGAAAAAGTGGCGCATCACATGCAGGAGATCTACAACTCCAAACCACCGGCCATCATCGTCGCCGACGGATGCGAGATCAACGAGGGCGTCCTCAAGGGTTGCGAGGCCTCCGGCACGCCGCTTCTGCAAACGCCGCTGTCCTCGGCGTTCGTCATTGATACCCTGCGGGCTTTCGTGTCGCGCCAACTGGCTGAGACCGGAACCCTGCACGGCGTCTTCATGGACGTGCTGGGCATGGGCGTGCTGATTACCGGCGACTCCGGCGTCGGCAAAAGCGAACTCGGCCTGGAACTGATTTCGCGCGGACACGGGCTCGTCGCCGACGACGTGGTCGATGTCTCACGCATCGGGTCCGACACGCTCGAAGGACGCTGCCCGGAACTGCTCAAGGACTTCCTCGAAGTGCGAGGGCTGGGGCTGCTCAACATCCGCACCGTGTTTGGCGAAACGGCCTGCCGGCGCAAGATGCGCCTCAAACTCATCGTGCACCTGCAAAAGCCGACGCCCGGCGTACCGGATGCCGCCCGCCTGCCGCTCGATGCGCAGAACGAAACCATCCTCGGCGTGCCGATCCGGCGCGTCACCATTCCCGTCGCCGCCGGCCGCAACCTCGCCGTGTTGCTGGAGGCCGCTGTGCGCGCCACGGTGCTGAGGCTGCGCGGCATCGACAGCATGCAGGAGTTCGTCGACCGCCAGGAAGCTGCCCTCAGGGCCGATACCGGCCAGGACCCGGTCAACTAAGCCGGTTAAGCAGCGTTAAGCAAGTAAGGCGGACAAGACAATTCCCGCCGCCCATATACTCAAGGAGACCCAGAATGAACAAACTGATTGCTGTCGCGATTACCGCCCTGTTCGCTGCCAACGTAGCCCTTGCAGCGCCAGAAAAGGCCGCTGCCGCACCGGCCGCACCTGCTGCTGCCGCACCTGCCAAAGCCGCACCCGCCCCGGCTCCCGCTGCTGCTCCGGCAAAAGCGGCCGAAGCTGCCAAACCCGCGGCCGCTGCCAATGACTGCGAAGCCAAGGCCGTAAGCAAGGACGGCAAGCCGCTCCACGGCGCAGCCAAGGCTGCCTCGATGAAGAAGTGTCAGGGTGCGGGCAAGCCGGCAGACGCTGCCAAACCCGCTGCCAAGCCGTCGGGTTGTGCGGAAAAGGCGGTCAGCAAGGAAGGCAAGCCGCTGGCTGGCGCCGCCAAGACAACCTTCATGAAGAAGTGCGAAGCCGACGCCAAGGCCAAGGCCAAGTAAGACTCGGTCGTTTCACCTAAAAAGCCGGCCCGCACCTGCGGGCCGGCTTTTTGTTTTTGGAATCGGACTAATTCCCTTGGCCTGACACCTATGCAACGGGTTGCAATGCAACTCGTTGCATAGTATTCTTCGCCGCATGGCCCTCGACCATGCCCTGCTGGTTTCCCTGCTCGAAAAGCCCAGTTCCGGTTACGAACTGGCGCGTCGTTTCGACCGTTCGATCGGCTATTTCTGGCATGCCACTCACCAGCAGATCTACCGCGTGCTCTCCCGCATGGAGGCGGAGGGCTGGATAAGCGCCGAAGTGCAGGCCGGCGAGACCGCACCCGATCGCAAAGTGTTTTCAGCCACCGCGAAAGGTCGCGTCGAGCTGTCGCGCTGGATCGCGGAACCTGTCGAGCCGGAAGGCACCCGCGACGCACTGATGGTCAAGCTGCGCGGCGCCGCCTTCGGTGACCCGCAAGGCCTGATCGCCGAACTCGAACACCATCGCGCAGCCCACGCCAACCGGCTGACCTGTTACCACGTGATCGAAGCGCGCGACTTCTCCGGCACACTGGACCCCCAGCGCGCCTTGCAGTACATGGTCCTGAAAAGCGGCTTGCGCTTCGAACAGGGCTGGCTGGAATGGTGCGAGGAAGCGCTCGACCTGCTGCGCAACATCAAACAAGTCAAACGAAGGAGGACAACATCATGAGCAACGCCTACCCGCACCTGCTGGCCCCGCTGGACCTCGGCTTCACCACGCTGAAAAACCGCGTCCTCATGGGTTCGATGCATACCGGCCTGGAAGACATCGGCAACAGCCATGACCGCATGGCAGCCTTCTACGCGGCGCGCGCCAAGGGCGGCGTCGGCCTGATCGTCACCGGCGGCTTCGCGCCGAACCAGGACAGCATCGTGATGCAGGGTGCATCGAGAAGCCGCCAAGCACCGCGTCATCACCGAGGCGGTGCACGCCCACGGCGGCAAGATATGTGTGCAGATCCTGCACACCGGGCGCTATGCCTACACCAAACGCCCCGTGGCACCCTCGGCGTTGAAGGCGCCGATCAATCCGTCGACACCGCATGCGCTGACCGAGGAAGAGATCCTCAAGACCATCACCGACTACGCGCAGTGCGCCGCCATGTGCCAGTTCGCCGGCTACGACGGCGTCGAGATCATGGGCTCGGAGGGCTACCTGATCAACCAGTTCATCGCGCCGCAGACCAATCACCGCGACGACCGCTGGGGCGGGAGTTTCGAGAACCGCATCCGCTTCGGCCTTGAAACCATCCGCGCCGTGCGCGCAAAAGTCGGCGCCAACTTCATCATCATCTTCCGCCTCTCGATGCTCGACCTGGTCGAAGGCGGCAGCACCTGGGACGAGGTCGT
>JAPLRA010000321.1 GCA_026399445.1 Sulfuritalea sp. | reverse complement strand
CCCGGTCAAGCCGGCCCATTGCGGGTTCCGGGATTCTGCGTTACGGCCTCAGCGCAGCGGCGCGTTGCCGCGTCGGCCGGGCGGCGGCGAGTGATCGGCATCCATCAGGGCACCGATGCGCGCGGCGACATCTGGCGCTGGCGCGGTGCTGGCGAACTTGACGAGGAATCGTCCCTCGCTGTCCAGCAGGTACATCCCGGTTGAATGATCCATGGTGTAGATGTCCGGCGCCGCGCCGGGTTCCCGTACCTTTTCGTAACGCACGCGAAAGCTTTCCGCCGCGCGCTGCAGGAGTTCCGGGCTGCCCCGCAGGCCGAGGATGGCAGGGTGGAAGGCGGCCGTGTATTCGCGCAGCACCGAGGCGCTGTCGCGCTCCGGGTCGACCGTGATGAACAGCGGTTGCAGGCGTCCGGCCTTGTCGCCAAGGGCTTCGATGATGTTCCTGAAGCCGAGCAGGGTGGTCGGGCAGACATCGGGGCAGGAGATGAAGCCGAAGGCGATGAGCTGGAAGCGACCGCGGAAGCTCTCCTGCGTCACCACCCGGCCGCGCGGGTCCTGCAGCAGGTAGCGCGGGACCAGGTCGGCGGCTTCGGCCGGCTCATCCGTATGTTTCGGCACGGTGCTGACGGTCTGGCCCATTGCCGGCAGGACACCGCACAGTGCCAGACAGAGGGCGCACAGCATCGGGACGCGCACGCTTCCCACTTCCGTTCCCTATTTCGCGGCGGGCAGGGCAGCGGGCAAGGCCGTCTTCAGCCGTTGCGCGACCTCATCGATCCTGGCGGCCAAGGTCTTGACGTCGGGGCAGGTGCCGGAAGCCTTCGTTTGGGCCAGATAGCCCTCCTGCGTGGCTTCCTCATACGCCGTGCCGAAGCGTTGTGTTTTCGGCGCGTGGGCCAGCATCAGCACTTTGGCATGGGCGGCGACATCCTTCTCGGCGCAGGCGAGCGCCTGCCCGTTCAGGGTGCCGAGCTGCCTGACGGCGGCCAGGCCGGCTTCGACGTCTTCGGCGAACGCCGGGTTGGCGAGGGTCAGGCTCAGCAGGATGATCAAACGTGTCAGGTATTTCAAGGGTTTTCCTCTCTGAAGCAGCGGATTGCGAACAGCCGCAATTTTAGGGCGCTGCGGGCGAGAAAGCCATCCGCAGGGGCATCATCAGCGCTCGACTTCGATGACCACCCGTTCTTCGCCACTGGCATTCACGGAGGCTCCCAGGCCCACTTGCACCCGTCCGGCCAGCACCAGTTCTTCCCGGCGCAGCAGTAGTTCCTGTCCGTTCTGCAACTGGACGAAGGTGCCGTTGCTGGACTGGTCGACGAGAACGATCTTCTCCTGGCGCAGGACAACGCGGGCGTGGTGGCGGGAGGCCGTCGCCGCCGTGACGACCACGGTGCTCTTGTCGTCGCGTCCGATCGAGGCCTCGGGGTGCAGCTGATCCACCGCCCACACCTTGCCTTTGTAGGAGATTTTCGCGTCCTTCGACGGCGCCTCGTCGGCGGCGGAGTTGTCCGAAAGTATGGTCTGTCCCTGGTCCTGTTTCCACAGGGCTTCGATGATGGTGACCTTGCCCTTGCGCCCCTTGACGGTCGTCGAATACAGCTTGCGGCAGGTGGCCTGCAGATAGGAGGGCAGCACCTCGTAGGTTTCTCGTGAGGTCAGGATCTGGTCGGGGGTGGCCAATGCAGTAAGGCGCGACGCAAGGTTCACGGTGTCGCCGAAGCAGTCGCCATCGGCCTCGATCACCGGGCCGAAGTGGCAGCCTATCCGGAGCCGGATGCCGGCCTTGCCGCCTGCCGTGCTCTCGAAGGTCGATTGCATGGCGTTGGCCGCCAGAATGGCTTGCGCGGCGGTGTCGAAGACCGACATCAACTCGTCGCCGATGGTTTTGATCACACGACCGCCGTTGTCGGTGGTGGCGGTCCGCAGGCAGTCCAGGCAATTGACCACCGCTTCGAGCGCCACGGTGTCGCCGCTCTGCTCGTAAAGCCCTGTGCTGCCGGCAATGTCTGCGAAAAGAATGGCGCGAGGGTGATCCATGGGGTTCGGGGAAGTGCTGGATTCGTCAGTCGGTGATTGTATGGCTGCCGCGGGGAGAATGCCATCGATCGCTGCCGCGCATCCGTCTCTGGCAGCCCGCGGCGCATAATTGCCGCATCATGAACCCGCCGCAACAACTCACGCCGCGCGCCGCCCTTCTGGTCGGGCTGGTGTTTGTCGCCTCCGGCATGTTCCCGATGCTGGCTGCTTTCGACATCGGGCCGCTGAGGCAGGAGGACATCAACGGCCCGCCGTGGTTGGGTTTTGCAGCCGGTGGAGTCTTCACCGCCGCCGGGCTGGCGGTGATGGCCGGACCGCGTTCGTCGCTGGCGACCAGTCTGTTTGGCCTGCTGTCGCTGGCCGGGCTCGCCATGCTCGGCAACTGGATCGCGTTCGGTGCCGGAGAGCGCGCCTGTTCCGGCAGCATTTCCTTGCCCTAGCTGTGGAGCGAAAGCGATTTCTCCGGCTTGGGCTGCCGCATTCCATTTGGCCTCGGCGCGCTGATCACCGACGCCTTCCTGTGCTACATGATGGTGTCGATCCTGCAGAAGGCGTTGGGCGGGCCACCGCGTCTGGCGCGGCTGCTGAAGGCCGCCGAATGGCTGATTGTGGCGAGCATCGCGCCTTTCATCCTGCTGCTGGCGATCATCGGCATCGGCAGTGCCGCCGCCGGTGCGGTGAAGACCCGCTGGACCACGGGCGCCTGGCCGCGCAACGAGGAGTTCATCGCGCGGCAGAGGGCGAAGGGTTTGCTGGGGCGCTTCGGGCGCAAGCCGCCGCCCGACAAAACTAATTAGGCACTAACGCTCATGGTGCCCTGTACCACCCGCCGGGGATGAAACACGCGAAGGGCAAATTGAAGGCCCCCCGCCCCCATCCCCGCCCCAGGGCGGGGCTACCAGTCGGCTCGCTTCGCTCGGCTATCACCAGCCGCTTCGAACGAGTTGTTGCACGTTAAGATTCGGGCATGGACATTGTTACTCACGCCGTGATGGGCGCGGTGTTTGCGGCGGGTGTGGCCTCGCTGCGGAACAAGGACGAAAAGTCGGCGCTGGTGAGACGGCGACTGGCGGCGGGCGTCGGTGCCGCAGCGGGTTTGCTGCCCGATGCCGATGCGCTGATCCAGAGCGGCGGCGATGCGCTGCTGGTGCTCGACTATCACCGGCATTTCACCCACGCCTTGGCCTTCGTGCCTTTCGGCGCGCTACTTGCGGCCGCGCTGCTGTGGCCCCTGCTGCGACGGCGCATGAGCTTTGCCATGCTCTACCTGTGCAGCTTCGCCGGCTATCTGCCGCACCCCTTGCTCGACGCCTGCACCAGTTACGGCACGCACCTGTGGCTGCCGTTTTCCGAGCGCAGGGAAGCCTGGAACCTGATCGCTGTGGTCGATCCCCTATTCACGCTGCTGCTGGCGGTGCCGCTGTTCCTCTTCCTGCGGCGGCCGGGTTCGACGGCGGTGCGCTGGAGCCTGCTGCTGGGCGCGGCCTATTTTGGCTTCAGCTTTTCCCAGCAACAGCGGGTGGAAGCCGCTGCGGTGGCGCTGGCGCAGGCGCGTGGGCATCAGGCGACGCAGCTCTCGGTCAAGCCGTCGATGGCCAACCTGGTGCTGTGGCGTGTGTTGTATGTGCATGACGGGCGGGTGCAGGTCGACGCCTTCCACGCGGGGCTGAAACTGCGCCACTATCCCGGGACGTCGGCGGCGCTGATCGATGCGGCCGCGGCGCAGAAGCTGGCGGCGGGCGACACGAAACGGCTGCGCGACATCGAACGCTTCCGGTTGTTTTCCGACGGCTTCATCGTGCAGGATCGAGCCCGGCCGAACTTCATCGGCGACGCGCGCTACGCCATGCAGCCCACGGCCATCGCGCCGATCTGGGGCATCGAGTGGCGCGGCGCGGGGGCCGCGACGGAATTCGTCAGCCGTCATGATTTTTCGCCCGCGATGCGCGAGGACTTTTTGGTTATGCTGCTGGGCCGCGACATTTCCTACTTGCGCTGATGCTCGCCTACGTCATCCGCCGTCTGCTGTATGCCATACCGATCCTGATCGGCGTGAATCTGTTCACCTTCGCCCTGTTCTTCGTGGTGAATACGCCGGACGACATGGCGCGCATGCAACTCGGCGTCAAGCGTGTGACGCCGGAAGCGATCCAGAAGTGGAAGGCCGAGCGCGGTTACGACAAGCCGCTGGTGTGGAATGCGGCGGCAGCGGGAAGCGCGGCGCTGACCGACACCATCCTGTTCAGCAAGTCGGTGCGCATGTTCGTCGGCGATTTCGGCCGCGCCGACGACGGCCGCGACATTGCGCGCGAGATCGGCACGCGCATGGGGCCGAGCCTCGCCATCGCGCTGCCGACCTTCGTGCTGGGTCTCTTCGTGGCAATTTCCTTCGCCCTGCTGCTGGTGTTTTTCCGCGCCACGACGCTGGACTTCGCCGGCGTCGTGCTGTGCGTGGCGATGATGTCGATCTCGGGCCTGTTCTACATCATCGGCGGCCAGTGGCTGGTGTCCAAGGTCTGGCACCTGGTGCCGATCTCGGGCTACAGCGGCGGCCTCGATGCGGCGAAATTCCTGATCCTGCCGGTGATCATCGGCGTCATCGGCGGCATCGGCAGCTCGGCGCGCTGGTATCGCACCATCTTCCTCGAAGAGATCAGCCGCGACTACGTGCGCACCGCGCGCGCCAAGGGCCTGCCCGAGCGCGTGGTGCTGTTCCGCCACGTGCTGAGGAACGCGCTGATTCCGATCCTCACCGGCGTGGTGGTGGTGATTCCGACGCTGTTCATGGGCAGCCTGCTGACCGAATCCTTCTTCGGCGTTCCGGGCCTGGGCAGCTACACCATCGACGCGATCAACGCGCAGGATTTCGCCGTGGTGCGCTCGATGGTTTTCATCGGGTCGGTGCTCTACATCGTCGGCTTGCTGCTGACCGACATCTCCTACACATTGGCCGATCCGCGGGTGCGGCTGCAATGAGCGCCGTGCGCAGGGCCGCCCCAAGCCGGCGCCAGCCAACGATATGGAGGCCGCCAAAGCGGCCGAACCAGCGTCACCCTCGCCCGTGGGGCGGGGGCCGGGGGGTGGGCGCATGATAGTTCAACCGGTGCTGCTGTGGTCGGACGCGCTGTTGTTCGTGCTGATCGCCGTGATCGTAGCGCTGATGCTGTGGGCGCGGCGGCAGGACGCCCTGCGCGCGGCCTGGGGACGCGTGGCGAGGAACGGTGTGGCGATGGCTGCGGCGACGGTGCTGGCCGCCTTCGTGTTGATCGGGCTGCTCGATTCGTTGCACTAGCGCGCGCGGCTGGAGTCCCAGCCGGGCACGCAAGGGGTGACAACCGCAAGGTATGCAGTGGAGGTCAATTCGGCGCTCGATGCACTGCTGACCGATCTGCGACAACGCGCGGAAAAGACCTACTCGGCGCCGCTGGCGACCCATCTGTACTCCAAAGAAGCGCTGGAGAATTCGACGCAGCGCGACTTCCCGCGACTGAAGTTTGGCGGCGCGCATCTCGGCGAGAATCTGGACGGTCAGGAATTCGACATCGCCATACGTCTGTCGCGCGGCATTGCGGGCGGGCTGGTGTTCTGGCTGCTGCTGGTGGCGGTTGTGCGTCGTGAAAATGGTCTGGACCTCAAGGCGGTCTTGAAAGTCGGCGCCGGTGGTGCGGCGGTCGGCGCGGTACTCGTCACCTTGCTGGCGATCCTGCTGCTGCTGGGCATCGCGATCTCGCTCGGCGGCGGCTACCACCTCTTCGGCACCGACAAGGTGGGGCAGGACGTGCTCTACCTGTCGCTCAAGAGCATCCGCACCGGGCTGCTGATCGGCACCCTGACCACGCTGGTGATGCTGCCGGCGGCGGTGCTGCTGGGCATTCTCGCCGGCTACGTCGGCGGCTGGGTCGATGACCTGATCCAGTATGTCTACACCACGCTGAGTTCGATTCCCGGCGTGCTGCTGATCGCCGCGGCGGTGCTGATGATGCAGGTGGTGATCGACACGCATCCGGACTGGTTCGCCACCTCCGCCGAGCGTGCCGATGCGCGCCTGCTGGCGCTCTGCCTGATTCTCGGCATGACCAGCTGGACCGGCGTTGCGCGCCTCTTGCGCGGCGAGACGCTGAAGCTGCGCGAGCTGGAATTCGTCCAGGCCGCGCAGGCCTTCGGCGTCGGCCGCTTCGCCATCATGCGCCGCCACATCCTGCCCAACCTG
>JAPLRA010000430.1 GCA_026399445.1 Sulfuritalea sp. | reverse complement strand
CTCGTAGCCGATCTCGCTGCCATCGGCCAGTTCGGCGGCGTTTCGTTCGGCATGCAGGGCCTTCAGCGCCGTGCCACGCTTCAAGAAAACATGGTTGTCGGCAAAGAACTTTTCGTCGCGCAAAAAGATGCCATCGGGCGCCGAACGGCCGGAAACGACATAGGGCAACACGGTCGGCGAATACGGCAGGTGCGGATCGCGCGTCAGTAGCGTCAGGCTGCCGTCGGGATCGTGCATGCGAATCGCCGTCACGGCTTCGAGTGCGGCGTGGCTGCTACCGACCACCAGGTATTTTGTCTGTTCCATGGCTAGTCCTTCTCGTTGAGCCAGACGGGTTCCGTCGGTGCCGGACTGGTAAGCAGTTTTTCCGTGGCTTCGATGACGCGATGGAAGTGGCCGACCGTGATGTCTGCGCCGGCGAGGCCGCCGATGAAACTCATCGACGGAATGTGGCGACCAAGGCGATACAGGGCACCCATGGTTTCCTGATACATCGGCCCGCAGTTCCAGCGGAAGCCGACGGAGCGGTCGACCACGCCCAGCGCCTGGATTTTTTCCAGTGACTTGAGCAGGGCTTCAACCGGGAAGGGGCTGAAGGTCTTGATCTTGATGAGGCCCACCTTCTTGCCCGCATCGCGCGCTTCGTCGATCGCATCCTTGGCGGCCCCGGTCATGCTGCCCAGGGTCATGATCGCGTAGTCGGCGCCATCGAGCCGATACTCTTCGACCAGCGGTGCAAAACGACGGCCGAAGCGTTGCGCCCATTCCTCATGGATTTCTTCGATCACGCGCAAGGAATTCTGCATGCCGCGACACTGCCCCTTGCGGTAGCGGACGAAGGTGGACGGCCCCTTGCCACCCGAACCTCCCGTCAGCGGATCGACCGCCATCGGCCGCAGTGGATCGAGCGCCACATGCCAGTTCACATCCTTGACGCCCATGAAGGCGTCGACCTCCGCCTGATCGGGCAGTTCGACGCGCGAGGTGCCGTAGGAAAGATAGTTGCCGTCGAGGCAGACATTCACCGGCAACATCACGTCGTGATGTTCGGCAATCTTGAAGGCCATGATCGTGGTGTCGAGCACTTCCTGCACTGTCTCGCAATACACCTGCACCCAGCCGACCTCACGCACCGTCATCGCATCCTGGTGCCCGCCCCAGACCGATTGCGGCGTGATGCCGTCGCGCGTCACGATCGACATGACGATCGGCAGGCGCATGCCGGAAGTGCGGAAATAGGGTTCGAACATGAAGGCAAGGCCCGGACCGCAGGTCGCGGTGTAGGTTCGCCCGCCGGCCAAGGCAGCGCCCTGCAAGACAGATAGCACCGAATGCTCGCCCTCGGCATCGACGATGTCGGCGTCCATGCGCCCATCGGCGATCAGCTTGGCGACATGCTCGACCAGCGAGGATTGCGGCGTGATCGGATACACGGCGACCATGTCCACGTCGTCGAGTGACACGGCCCAGGCGGCGGCTTCGTTGCCGTCGCAGACGAGGAGTTTGGATTTTGGTTTCAGTACCGCGCTCATGCCGCCTCCTCCACCATGCCGATGGCGCGCTGCGGACACTCGGTGGCGCAGATGCCGCAGCCCTTGCAGGTTTTCAGGTTGAAGTCGAACCAGGCCGCTTTCTCCACCACGCATTGCAC